>JAVBSA010000004.1:0-11445 GCA_031556915.1 Victivallis sp. | reverse complement strand
TGTTGTGAAACCGAAGTCTTCCCGGGCGGCGCGGCGGAGGAGTTCGTCAGCCGGGTCGATGCGCGCGCTTTTCTCTGTTTCCCGTTGTTTGTCCTTCTCGGGGTGGTTCCGGTCATCGGATTCGTGGTCTCGGCGATTCTGCTCCGGCTGCTCCTGCTTCGCCCTTACCGCTGTTACATGGGGCTTTTCAGCCGTCTCGGGCATATGATGCTGTCGAAAATTCTCTGGGTATTTCTCTTTATCATACTGGCGCTCTGTTCGCTGCTGCCGGTGGGGGGATTCCTCTATTCGATCCCTTTTCTGCTGCATTATCTGTTATGCCGCCGCGCATTCGTGCGGGCGATCAAACCATCATAAATATAAGGATTTCGTCATGAAAAAGCTTCTTTTCCTCCTCGCACTGCTCCTTTTGGGCGGAGCGCTCGCCGCCGCGGAACCGGTGAAACTGCCGCCGAAAGAGAAATTTTATCTCATCCTGCTCGCCGGTCAATCCAACATGGCCGGGCGGGGCATAGTGACGGCCGAGGACAAAGTGCCCTCGCCGCGCGTGCTGATGCAGGACAAAGAAGGCAACTGGGTTCCGGCTGTCGACCCCGTCCATTACGACAAGAGCGCCGCCGGCGTCGGCCTCGCACGCACCTTCGCCAATCTGCTCGCCGAAACCGACCCCGAAATCACGGTCGGCCTCGTTCCCGCCGCCTGCGGCGGATCCCCCATCTCCAGCTGGGAGCCGGGCAAGTCCTGGGAACAGACCAAAAGCAACCCTTATGACGACGCCATCGCCCGGACAAAAAAAGCCCAGAAAGACGGCACCCTCAAAGCGATCCTCTTCCATCAGGGCGAGGCCGACAGCAGCGCCGAAAAGAGCAAGGTCTATCACGACAAGCTCAAAAAACTCCTGATCTCTTTCCGCACCGATCTCGACGCTCCCGAAGTGCCCATCGTCATCGGCCAGCTCAGCCGGTTCGACAACAAGCCGATCGGCGAAGGCAAAACCCGCATCGACATGGCCCAGCGCGCCGTGACCGTCGAACTGCAACGAGTCGGCTTCGTCACCGCGGAAGGATTGACCGCCAACCCCGACAACGTCCACTTCGACGCGGCCAGCCAGAAGGAATTCGGCCGCCGCTACTTCAAAGTCTATCAGGAACTTCTCAAGAAGTGAAATCCCCCCTGCTGGTAATCGGCGCGGGCCCCGCCGGCCTCTCCGCCGCCGCAACCGCGGCGGAAGCCGGCTTTGACGTCACGCTCGCCGAGTATCATACCTCGCCCGCCCGCAAGCTCCTCGCCAGCGGTGCGGGCAAATGCAACCTCACCAACACCTTGGACGCGCGCGCCTTCGCCGCGCGTTTCCTCACCGGCGAACGGTTCGTCCGGTATGCTCTCGGCGAGTTCCCGCCGGACGCGTTCCGCGCCTTTCTCGCCGCTCACGGGGTTCCGACCGTCGCACCGGACGGGTTTCACGTCTTCCCCAAATCAATGCGTGCGGGAGACATCCTCGACCTCTATCTCAAGCTTTGCCGCCGCTTCGGCGTAAAAATCGCAACCGGCACCCCCGTCACCCGGGCCGATCCCGCCAAACAACCCGTCATCCTGGCCACCGGCGGGCTCGGATACCCCGCCCTCGGCGGCAAAGGAAGCGGCTACGAAATCGCCCGTAAACTCGGCCACACGGTCACCACGCCGGTTCCCGCCCTGGTCGGGCTTCAATGCAAAGAACCCTGGGCGAAATCCATCCCCGGAATCATCCTCCCCGACGCGCAGACCCGGTTCGGCAAAAAGCTCTGCGCCGAAGGAGAGTTGATCTTCACCCATACCGGCATCTCCGGCCCCGCCGTTCTCGACCTGGCCGGGGTCGTGGCCCGTGAACTGCTCGTTTCCCCGGAAGTAACTCTCTTCTGCAATTTTTTCGCCTCTTCCCCGGCGGAAGAAAAAGCGCTTCTTCTTCAAGCCCGCCAGGAAAACGGACGGAAGTCCCTGCGGAAATATCTCGCAACCCGCGCTCCCGCCGCATTCGCCCAGGCGCTCGGTGCCCGACTCGGCATCCCGGCAGAACGCATCCTGGCGGAACTCAAGTCCGGCGAACAGGAACAACTCATCACCGCCCTGACCTGCTACCCGATGAAAATCACCGGAACCGACGGCTGGAATAAAGCAATGGCAACCAACGGAGGAATCCCGCTCTCTGAAGTCAACCCCAAAACCCTCGAAAGCCGAATCGTCCCCGGTCTCTTCTTTGCCGGTGAAATCCTCGATGTCGGCGCCCGATGCGGCGGCTACAACATCCAATGGGCCGTCAGCTCAGGTCGTTTTTGCGCTATGAACATAAAATCCATGTAAAGGAATATTGGTATGGAAAAAGTGATGAAGTTACAGCCCGGTCGCGAAAAATCGTTGAAGCGCCGGCATTTGTGGGTGTTCTCCGGAGCCGTGGCCGAAGTCCGGGGCGAGCCCGGGAACGGGGATACCGTTGCCGTGGTCGATTCCAAAGGGAATTTCCTGGCCTGGGCCGCTTATTCCCCGGAATCCCAGTTGGTCGGGCGGATCTGGAGTTTCGATTCCAAGGAGAAGATCGATGCGAAATTTTTCCGGAACCGGATCGAAGCGGCAAAGCGTTGCCGCGAACTCTCCGGGTTGAACGGAAAGGAAGAAGGCAGCCGGGTCGTGCATTCCGAGGGCGACCTGCTGCCCGGCCTGATCGTCGACCGGTACGGGGAGTTTCTGGTCTGCCAGTTTTTGAGCGCCGGCGCGGAGCGCTTCAAACAAGAGATTATCGAAGCGCTTCAGGAGGTCTGGCAGCCGAAGGGGATGTATGAGCGTTCCGATGCTTCCGTGCGCGGCAAAGAAGGTTTACCGGAACGCTCCGGGCTTCTGACCGGCGAAGAACCGCCGAATCCGATGATTATCCGCGAGAACAATGTCCGGTTCGCGGTCGATCTGCGCCACGGCCAGAAAACAGGCTTCTACTTCGACCAGCGCGATGCAAGGAAACTCCTCGCCTCGTTCGCCTCGGGGAAACGAATCCTGAACACCTTCGCCTACACCGGCGGTTTCGGGGTGGCGGCCGCCTGTGCCGGAGCGGAGTTTGTGGTCAACGTGGATTCGTCCGCGTCGGCACTGAAGCTGGCGCGCCACAATATGGAGATGAACCGGATTTCGCCGGACCGTTACGAGAACCGGGAAGCGGACGTGTTCGCCGAACTGCGCAAAATGACCGAAGCGGGCGAAACATTCGACATGATCGTTCTCGATCCGCCGAAGTTCATCGATTCCCAGCGGAACCTGACGCCCGGGTGCCGCGCCTATCAGGACATCGCACGCCTGGCATTCGGATTGCTGAAGTCGGGCGGGTTGCTGTTCAACTTCTCCTGCTCCGGCTTGATGACGCCCGAACTGTTCCAGAAAATCACGGCGGACGCAGCCCTGGAAGCAGGAAAAACCGGCCGGATCCTCCACCGGTTCGAACAAGCCGCTGACCACCCGGTGCAACTCTCGGTGCCGGAAGGGTATTACCTGAAGGGTCTCATGGTGATGGTGGACTGATGAGAATGGTGTCGATTTCGATTTTTCGCGGATTAGCGAGGTCACCGGAACGGCGGAGCTCGACCAGCGTACAGATTTCGGCGCATAACGCGACGTAATCGACGCTGCTGCTGGTGATGGCCGGATACCAATATTGCAGTTCCCGGTAATAGCCTTCGCCGGAAAACAGAACGTCTTCGCCGATCCGACGCCCGAGCTCCATCGCGACGGAAGCGGCTCCGTGGGCCACGATATCGTTGTGACAAATGACGGCGTCGGCGGCGAGGAACCGTTCTTTCTTCTCCTGCAGAAGATTCCGGACAAATTCAAATTCCCGGAACATATTGTAGTCGTTGAAGGGGGGCGGGGTCAGGACTTCGCCCGTACAATCGGGGTGGGCGGCGAGCGCCTGTTTGAAGCCTTCCAGCTTCGCTTCCGCGTCGAACCCGTAATAATCCGGACGGAGCGCCTTGATGTTGTGGCTGGAGAGATAGAGGAAATGCCTCTTCCCCTTGCTGTAAAAATGCTCGAATATCGTTTCGATCTGACGGTCGTTTCGCCAGTAGAGAAAATCGAACTCCTCGTCGATTCCGGCGAAATCGCCGTGGCGGCGGATCTCCCGGGTGGAATATATTTCGATCATCGGCAGGTTCCGCCGGGAGAGGGTGTCGCACATCAGGCTGTTGAGCTGGCCGTAGTTGATCAGGCACTCCAGGTCGAGCAGCTTGCCGTTCCATTCGGCGCGCGAATCTTCGGCGTTGATCCGCAGGATTTCCAGCGAAAGATCAAGCCTGTCCAGCGACTGTTCCAGTTCAGTGAGAAGCCGCTCCACCAGAGGGTTCCCGGCCACGCTGTAGATTGGTATGCTGCAATCGTCGCCCATGATGAAACCGACTTTGCCGCGGCGCGGGACGTTCCGGCGCATCAGGACCCCGCCGATATGGGGGCGGTAATTCAACTGCCGCATGGCGCCCTTGACCCGTCTCCGGGTCTCCGGCGAAATCGGCAGCACCTCGGTGCCGTTGATGAAATTCGACACCGTGGTGGTGGAGACCTTCGCCGCTTTGGCGATTGTGTTGATGTTGATCCGGCTCTCTTCGGAACTCATGCTTCCCGATTCCCATTTAACTTATATCCGATATAATATATCTTATCCGGGAACGTTTTCAAGCGCCGGAACGGAAGATGGCTATTCAAATGCGATATCTTTGATTTCGAATGAGAACGCCGGGCGCGCCACATCCGGCATCCGTTGCGACCGGTAAAAGATGAACAGCTCGCCGCGCTGACTGTCGAAGGAGAATCCGCCTTCATTGCCGAACGTTTCACCGACTTCCAGGCGGTATTTGTGCCATTCCCCGTCGCTTCTCAGCGTGACGTCGCCGCGCAGCATCGCCATATGGTCGTCGCGGGGAATCAGAAACTGGATGATCCCGCTTTTCCGGCTCCGAGCCCGGAAGGTGAGGTAACGGAAGTCGCCCCTGCATTGTTCCCGGTCGTAAACCAGGATCACGGCCGGAATTTCCCGCGGGGGAGAGGCCTTGAAACCGACTTTCAGGGAAACGCCGTCTTTCTCCTTTACGGTTTCGACTTCGGCGGGAATTTCTCCGCCGGTTTCCATGATGCCCCGGGCCGCCTTGAAACACTCTCCGGTCAGACGGCGAAGGTTCTCCGCCTTTTCGCCGGTGACGGCAATCAGGACCGGAACGGGCGTTCCGGTGGGCAGATAATCGATGGCGTTCCCGCGCGCCGAGGCGGCCGAAAGGAAATCGATCGCGGTGATGGCGAGGTGAGGCTTGGGGTTCTCCCATTCGGCGACGAACGTTCCGACCTCGTGACCAGCCGAATTTTCGCGCAGAATCCCCAATTTCGCTTCCGACAGCCTGGCGGGCGTCCACCAATCGCCGATGTTGACTCCGCCCTCGATGACGCAGTCGGTGAAGGTTTTGTCGGCGTGATGAATCCGGTAGGCGCCCGCTTTGCCCATGTCGCCCCAGGCGGCGGTGTGGAGGAAAAAGAGACGCGAAAGTTTCCGGTTGACCTCGATTCCACGGATCGCGGCGGCCAGGCGCGGGCGGTTGGTTCCGCGCAGGACCAGGCAGGATTTGCCGTTGTTTTTCGCCGGATCGATAATATCGAAACTGACTCCGGCCACAGTTTGAATTCCGGTCGGCATCATGCGGAAATCGTTATTGCCCTGATCGGTCCAGCCGCCTTTGCCGTCGTCGGCCGTCTCGTCGCGGAAACCCATATTGGCTTTGGCGGCCAGATCGATATAAAAGAGCCGTTCCGGATCGACCCGGTAGTCGGCCAGCGCCGGATCGACCAGCGCTTTGGCGGCGGCCCAACGCTCTTTGCCCGCCGCGTAAGAGAGCAAATTGCGGAAGAATCTCGCCGCAACGCTGTCGATTCCGCGGCAGGCGGTCGCGTTGAACTGCGAAAGAATGATCCGCCCTTTGCCGTTCACCGCCTCGACGAAGACCATGCCGATGTCCTGCCGCCCGAGCATCGGACCTTTGACCGCCACCGCGTTGAGGTTGAAGGGCTGGTAATTGGCGGAGGCGACGAAACCGTATTCCGGGTTGTTCCAGGTGTCGAAGCAGCGGTAGTCCAACCCCGCGAAAGCGGGATGATCCGGAATCACCAGGTCGACGAAGGTGTTCCCGATCGGGGCGAGAAGTTCGCTGCCGGGCAACGGAGATTTCACCGATTTCTGCGCAAGGACCAGAAGTGTGCCGCCGCGCTCGGAGACGAATTTCCCGAAGGCGGGATCGTTCCCGATCACCAGGGACTGTTTGGCCGTGATTTCCGCCGGGACGACGACGAGCGCGCCATCGGCGGCCTCTTCCGCCTTCACGATCCGGCGAAAGGGAATCCGGTGATCGTTCAGCGCCTTCTCCAGCAGGACGACGTTGGGTTCGGCCCCGGTGTCGAACACGCACACCGGAACGGCGGGCGTCACCGGCTCAGTCAGAATCCCGGTATTTTCAAGGAAAATGTCATAGAAGTTCCGGCCGGCCTCCTTGCCGCCGCCGTCACGGAGAGTCAGCCGCATCTGATAGTGGCCCGGCGCAAGCGTTTCCGGCAGCGCAAGCTTCACACGGGTTGCAAACTGTTCACCGGGCGCGGCTTTGCCGACCGGAAAGGCGGCGACTTTTGTAAGCTGCCCGTCCTGTTCGGCGGCCATTTCCACATCGAGGTTGAGCGCGTCGACGGTTTCGCCGGAGCCGTTCACCACGGTAAGCGTCCACTCGCTTTTGCCGCCGGCGAAGAGATTGCGCGGGAAAAGGCCGTTTTCATTCCGCAACGACGGCAAGACCGGCTGGGTCCAGAGCCGGGCCATCGCCAGCGAACGGCCGAACCAGGGTGAGAATCCGGCGAAATTCGGGTCGAGCCGGTAAAGCTCAAAGATCCGGCGGCCGTAATGGCCCATCGCCCAACTCGGGAAGTCCGCCCGGAGCGCCTTCCAGAGCGGAGCGGTTCCGGTGAAGCCGATGCCGTTCGGAGTCCCCCAATTGCACTGCTTCACGGCGTAGGCGGAATAGGCCTCGACCGTTCCCGGGCGATAGCTTTCATCGGTGAAGTACCCCCAGGAGAAGCCGACGTTCTCCCAGGCGATCATCGGCATGGGTTTGCCGTAGATGCGCAGGTTTCCTTCGCACCACTCTTTCTGTTCTTCGACGAATTTCGTCCAGGGGAGGCTGAGCGCCGTGTAGCAATGCGAATCGAGCAGATCGGTATCAAGACGGTTTTCCCCGTAGCTCTTCCAGCTGCCGACGCCCGAAAAGGTGCAGATCGGCCGTTTCTGCTTGTCGAGAGAGCGGATCAACCGCACCTGCCGGTTCAGCTCGCGCACCACGACGGGCAGATTTTGGTGCAGAACCTCGTTGCCGAGCGACCACATCACAACCGAAGGATGGTTGGCAGTGCTCCGGAAGAACTCTTCAAGCTCTTTCAAGTTGTTTTTACCGAACTCCTCCGCATCGATATTGTTGTTGAAACACCACGCCCATTCGGAGTAGATCATCATGCCGCATTCGTCTGCGATCCGCAACGCCGCCGGAAGAATCGGCATGTGGGCGTTCCGCAGGATGACACAGCCGTTGTTGCGGTGCCCGAGAATGTATTGCTCGAACTGTTTTTCATCCGCCGCCGCCGTTTCGCCGAATCCGCCGTAGAAGACGGAGCTGATGTTTTCGCCGAAGAGATAAATATTTTTGCCGTTGAGGAAGAATTTGCCGTTTTCGCATTTGAATTCGCGGTAACCGAACCGCTCCGCCGCGGCGGAGACAACCCGCCCGCCATCCGCGAGGGAGAGGACAAAATGATAGAGGTAAGGCGCATCGACGCTCCACTGCGTCGGAGATTCCAGGGGAACAACGAGAGAGATGTCGTTGACGCCCGGTTTCAGGACGATTTTTTGCGGCGCGGAGGTTCCGGCCGTGATATTTTCGCCCTTTATGGCGGAGACGACCCGCCCCGCAACCGTGAGCGTGAGGTTCGATTTGCCCGGATTCACGATCCGGCAATCGGCGGTCGCCGCGCTCCGGGCGAGGTCGGGGACGACGAAAATCCGGTCGATCCGGATTTCCGGCTCCAGCGAAAGACGCACATCCTGCCAGATTCCGCCTTTGATGTTGTGAATCGCCCACTGGGAGCCGTAAGCGTGGCGGACGGATCCAGGGACTCCGAAGACGGTACCGTTGTCGGAGAGCGCCCGTACGGCCAGGAGATTCATCCCCTCTTTCGCCGCCGCGGTCGCATCGAGCTTGAAAGGCGTGAAATCGCCGTGATGAGTCCCGATTTCGATGCCGTTCAGAAATACTTTGGCGTCATAACCGACGGTGTCGAATTCGAGCATAACCCGGCGTTTTTCCAGGTCCGCCTTCGACAGTTCGAATGCGGTCCGGTAGAATCCCCTGGCATACGGCTGCGCCGTCGTCTGCTTTTCCGGGAACGCGACGTACCAGTTGAGGGGAACCTTGATGTCGCCCCAGCCGGAGGCGTCGAATGCGGGGGACGCATACTTTTTTTCCAGCTCCGGTTCGGCTGCGAAGGGATTCGCGGAGGTTCCGATGCCGGAGAATTTCCAAATTCCGTTGAGCGAGCGCTTGACGATGAAGTCGCCGACGCTCTTTTCTCCTGAAATCACAACGGATTCCGCCGGAACGGTTTCGACGCGCCGGAAATCACCGGCGGGCGGCAGGTAGGGCGGCAATTCCACGGCGGTAACGGACAAGGCGGAGGCGAGTCCGCAGAAAAGAATGTATTTCAGCATGGTTTTCTATTATTTGTAGAAGTTCATATTGATGCAGGGCGAGGGCGCCGTATCCGGATCGCCCGACCATACGGCTTGCAGTTCGGAACCTCCCAGGGCGCCGACATGACCATCGAAATAGGCGAAGTGAGCTTTATTGCGGTGACGGAAGGCGATCTGCCCGGAGCCTTCCTGTTCGCCGTTGCTCAGGTAGTTCAACAGGCTCGAATTCCAAATTATGTATTCCAGTGCATCTGACCAAGCAGCAGAGGCGGTGGGATGCTTGATACGCGAAATCTTGTAGGCGCCGGTATTGTTGTAGACATCAAAATAGGTATAGCCGTAAGAGAGCTGGACACTCCCCCAACCGTTTTTAGCATTTTGCACACCCAGGGAGTCCGGGCACATCAGGTTGACCGGGAAAATATCGCTGATCGGGTCCATCTGGTAAATGCCGGGAATTCCAAGCAGGGAACGGAACATGTCGTTGCCGAAGAAGGAACCGTGCGGATACTGGTGGTTCCCCACCAGGCTCGGCATCCACCAGTCATCGCAGTTGGAGGCGTACATATGACCCGTCATCCCGAATTGCTTGAGGATGTTGACGCACTTGGTCGCCTTTGCGGTGGCGCGCGCCTGATTGAGCGCAGGCAGCAGCATGGAGGCCAAAATGGCGATGATCGCGATAACAACCAGGAGTTCGATCAGTGTAAAACGTTTTTTCATCGGGCATTCCTTTCAGTTTTTATGTTGCACGGGAAACGTATATCTTACTATTATTATAGCAAATCCGACGGTGATTGTCAAGGGGCTGAAACGAAAAAATGCGAATTTGTGCGCTTCCTGCCGGTTTGTCTTGGCAAACCGCACTGCAAAGTGTTATATTAATCGAATGCATGTTTAAAATATAAGGAGTTTTACCAAATGATCGCAGCCGCCGACATTTCCATGCGGTTCGGGCAGCAGACGCTGTTCGAAAACGTTTCCGTAAAGTTCACATCGGGCAGCCGTTACGGGTTGATCGGAGCCAACGGTTCCGGCAAATCCACCTTCATGAAGGTTCTCACCGGCCAGCAGCAGTCGACGACCGGAACCGTCTCCATCGACAAAGACCGCCGCATGGGCTTCCTCCGCCAGGACCACTACGACTACGAAGACGTTCCGATCCTCGACGTCGTCTACATGGGCAATGAAGAGCTCTGGAAAATCCACCAGGAACGCGAATACCTCTACAGCAAGGTCGACCTCACCCCCGACGAAGAAGACCGCGCCAACGATATCGAAGGGCTCTTCTCCGACGCCGGCGGATATACCATGGAAGCCGACGCCGCCAAACTCCTGATCGGCCTCGGAATCCCGGAGGAAAAACACACGCTCCCCCTCTCCACCCTCACCGGCGGATTCAAACTGCGCGTGCTCCTCGCCCAGGTTCTCTTCTACAACCCCGATATCCTGCTGCTCGACGAACCGACCAACCATCTCGATATGAACAGCATCGACTGGCTTTGCAACCTCCTCAAAAATCACAAGGGAACCGTCATCGTCATCTCGCACAACCGCTATTTCCTCAACGAAGTGTGCACCCATATCGCCGACCTCGATTATCAGGAAATCCGCATGTTCACCGGCAATTATGACGATTTCATGACCGCAAACGCCATCGCGCTCGATAAAATGAAACGCGAAAACGCCAAAAAAGAGACCCGCATCGCCGAACTCAAAGAGTTCATCAACCGGTTCGGAGCCAACGCCTCCAAAGCACGCCAGGCCACCAGCCGCCAGAAAGAGCTCGACAAAATTCAGCTGGACGACCTCAAACCCTCCAGCCGCGTCTCGCCCTTCATCCGGTTCACCCCCGAAATCCGGCTCGGCGAAAAAGTGATCGAAGGCAGCGGCATCACCAAGACATATGAGGCCACCCTCTTTGAAAATTACGATTTCATCATCGGCAACGCCGAGAAAATCGGCATCATCGGAACCAACGGCGCCGGCAAAAGCACGTTGCTCAAAATCATGCTCAAACTCATCGAACCCTGTTCGGGAGACGTCGTCCACGGCGAAACCATGAAGCTCAGCTATTTCCCCCAGGACGCCTCCGACGTGCTCGATATGGAGAAACGGGCCATCGACTGGCTCTCCCTCTTCTCCCCCTACGAAGGAATCTCCGAACAGGAACTCCGCTCCTTCATGGGCAAAATGCTCTTCTCGGGCGACGAGGTCAATAAACCCGTCAAAGTCCTCTCCGGCGGAGAAAAAGCACGGCTCATCATCGCCAAAATGATGCTCGAAGCAGGCAACGTGCTCGCCCTCGACGAACCCACCAACCACCTCGACCTCGAGTCCATCGAAGCACTCAACTACGCCCTGACCCTCTACCCCAACACCGTCCTCTTCGTCAGCCACGACCGCGAATTCCTCAGCAGTCTCGCCACACGGATCATCGAAATCGAAGACAACAAAATCACCGACTTCCCCGGCACCCTCGCCGAATACGAAGACTACAAAAAGCGCAAGGCCAAGCAACACGCAGGGCGTTGTGGCTCTGCCTCAAAATCCGGCCCGTGGGCCCGATGGACCAACCGGAGCCACCCCCACCCCGAGGGGGGCCGGCCCCCCGCCCACTTCGGGGATAGCCCCCAAAGGTGGGAACTTTTTTTGGGGGCTCA
>JAVBSA010000307.1:0-3946 GCA_031556915.1 Victivallis sp. | reverse complement strand
GGTTGTGATTGCGATTATCGCCATCCTGGCGGCCATGCTGCTACCCGCGCTGAACCAGGCGCGGGAGTCGGCGCGCAAGACCACCTGCGTGAATATCCTCAAGCAGTTCGGCGTCGCCGGTACGCTGTACGCCTCCGTCTCCGAAGATTATTGGGTTCCGCCGGAGCCCGCTTATGTGAAGAACAACTTATTTCGCCGCCAGCTCGGCGCCATCCTGATTCCGGACGGAGTCACGAGCGGAAACCCTCTCCGGGTATACAACCGCGGCTTGATTTGCCCCAACTCCAAGGGCGCCATGACGAAAGATACGCTCAACGGGCAGGACGGCGGCTATGTCGACCGCAGCTACGGAGTCACGTACAAGGATCTGCGCAGCAGCGACGATAGCATCTGGATCGCGACGGCATTAAAAATCACGCGCCTGCAGCGCCCCTCCACCTCGGTGGCGTTTGTCGATGCGCTCGATCACTTAGTGTATAATTTCGACCCTTACAACGCCAGCAACGGTTACTTTGCGTGCGACCGTGAGGAGATGCCGGAGGCGAACCGCAAGGGGCCTCTCGCCTATCGCCACAAAGACGCGATCAACTGCCTATACTTCGACGGGCATGTCGATTCGATGGTCTGGAATACCGTCAAAACATTGACCGCGACGAAACCGACCAATCCGTTCCGTTACTTCTACACCAAGTGAGAATCCCCATGAAACACCTTTTTTCCTCTGTTGCCCTGCTCTCTTTCCTGATTGCCCTGCCTGCCGCGGAGCTGCCGCCGTTTTATCCGGAACTCGGGCCTGAAATTCCCTACGGTTCGACCGTGATCCCGAAAGAGGAGGCCGTCGCCGGCGGCGTGAAACCGGGTAGTTTCACCGTCTCGCGCTCCCTGAACGGAAAGGATTGGAAAATCCTTCCGCCGGTCCGCTCCGCGCAGCCGTTTGCGGACAATATCGATCTCGACAAAGGATTTCAGGACGCGGGCTTCGACGACTCCAAGTGGGAACCGATCATGGTTCCGCTCGACTGGTACAGGCAATACCCCGCGGCTTACCTTCGCAACGAGCCTTATGTGAAAGGATTTTACCGCAAGAGCTTCGACCTTTCGCGGGAAGAAATCGCCGGCAAGCGCGTACTGATCCGTTTCGGCGCGATCGGCTATGACGGCAGCGTTTTCGTCAACGGCCAGGCCGCCGGCCGCCACCGGGGGGACTTCACCCCGGCTGAATTCGACATCACCGCCCTGGTCAAACCGGGGAAAAATCTTCTCGCCCTCCGCGTCCTGACCGATTTCGGAACCACCCACGGAACCGTGCCCAAGGCGAAGCACGTTTACGGTTCTCAATGGGGGTGGGCCAATATCAAGGGCGGCCTCTGGCAGAGTGTGGAACTCGCTTTCGTGCCGGAGTTTTACATCGAATCGATGCAGATTTCCCCCATTCTCTCCGCCGACTCCGTCCGCATCGATTATACCGTCGACGCGCCGAAGGAATTCAAGGGAGTCATGGAGTTCGCCGCCGTCACCGCCCTCAAGTCGGAGCCGAACAAACCCGCCGGCAAACTTTCGCTGCCCGTCGCGTTCAAACCCGGCGTCAACCGGGGAACGGTTACATTGAAGCTCGATAACCCGGTCAAATGGTCGCCGGAGAATCCTTTCATCTATTACCTCGGCGCGACGCTTTCCGATGGCAAAACGGTCGTCTCCGGCAGTGTGGAGCGTTTCGGGTTCCGCGATTTCAAAATCACCGGCGGCAAGTTTCACCTCAACGGCGAACGGCTCTATCTCTTCGGCGAAAATATCCGCTCGGTCGACTTCGGCGGGCGCGGAACCACCCCGGAGGAAGACCGCAGGAACTTCCACAAAAACCTGGCCGGCTTCAAGCGCCAGGGGTGCAATATCATCCGCAACGCCCACCTGCCGATCGTCCCGGCCGCCCTCGAAATCGCCGATGAAATCGGCCTCATGATCTACGACGAATGGGGATGGAGCTTCACCAACGTGCTCGACGAACCCGCGTTCGAGGCCGCCAACAGCCGCGAATTGCTCGAATGGATCAAACGCGACTACAACCACCCCTCGGTCGTCCTGTGGAGCGGGGCCAATGAGGTCCGCCACCGCGACCGCCCCGACGTCAAGCGGCAGCTCGACCGGCAGGTCGACCTTCTGCGCAAGGCGGACGTTTCCGGGCGGCCGGCCGGCTCCTTCTCCGGCTCCGCCTCCTGGTCGAGTTACGGGACCGAAGCGTTGAACACCGACTTTCTCGATCTTCACAGTTATTTCGGGCTCGCCAACGGCTCCTGGACAATCTGGAACCGCACGCTCGACAACATGTACGACGAATCGCTCAAGCATTACAACATCAAGGGCGGCCAGATGCCGTGGCCCTATATCATCTGGGAGTGCGTCGGCTTCGCCTGGGGCGCCAAATACGACAAATCTTTCCGGGTGAACGACATCGCAAAATATGCCAAATACGCCCGCGGCACGACCACATGGGCGCAGGGGAACGGCATCGGCTATGCCGGAACCATCGGGCTCGCCGCGGCGCTCGATCCCAAGCGCGGAATGGATTACGGCAAGGCGCTGTTCGGCCACCGGCTGCTGGAACTGGCCCGCCAGAATCCGCGAATCGACGGCTTCGCGCCGTGGCAGCACGCGACCAGCTTCCGTCCCGCGACGCTCTGGAACCAGCCGCTCCTGGTCGGAATCCGCAATCGGCAGGGGCTGCCGCCGTCGAACTTTTTCGTCGGCCGGAATGAATCGCGCGAATTGTTCGCGGTCAACAGCACCAACGCCGCCGTCAAAAACGGCATCGCCAAAATATGGCTGCTGACTGCCGCCGGGCGGGAACTTCCGCTTGCCGAACTGCCCCTTTCGGTGGAAGCATGGACGACGGCGGTTCTGCCGCTCACCTTCAAAGTTCCCGCCGAAACAGGTCACGGCCAGATTCGCGTGACGCTTCACGATGCGGCAAAGAAGGAGCTTTCGCGCAACTTCTACAATGTCTTCATCGGGGAAGAAGCCGTCCTCACGACTCCGGTGAAATCGGCGGAAAAACTTGCCCTGATCGATTTCGGCAGGGTCGCCGAAATCAAACCGATCCTTGACGCGCTGGCGATTTCCTACACGGTCGTTCCGGTGACGGCGCTGGACCGGGCGTACACGGCGGCGCTCATCCCGCCCGGAGTTCCCGGTAAAAATCACCGTTTCGACACCAAACAGCTGGAGAAATGGATGACCGCGGGCGGCAAACTGCTGGTTCTCGAACAGCCGGTCGGCGTGGGCGGAATTCTCCCTGGAGCGCAACCGGTCAATTCGCCGCTTGCCTTCGCCGATCTCGTTTTCCCGGCGCACCCGGTGTTCGCCGGGCTCGATCAGCGCAACTTCGATCTCTGGGAGAATCCGAATGAAGGCCGGATCATCTCGGCCTCTCTCTCGCCTTTTTCGACCAACGCGATCGCGGTGCGCGGCCCTCTTCTCGGCAGCCAAAATATCGAAAACGCGATCACCGAAGCGTTGATCGGCAAAGGCCGCATCTTCTGGAGCCAGCTGGATGCGACCGGTCTTTGGGGGATCGACAGTTCGGCCAGCATCTATCTGCGCAACGTTTTGCACTACATGCTCTCCGGCGGCAAAACCTTCGAAAAGGCGGCGGAACTGGAACGCGACGGCGGTTTGGTCTTTTCGATTCCGAAGGGGCGCGAGAAGTTCATCGATCTCTCGAAGCAGGCCAACCGCGGCTTCCGGGACGACGACGGTTCCGGCTGGACCGGCCAGGGCACCAACGACTTCCGCAACATGCCGCTCGGCGTCCAGAATGTCAACGGCGTCAATTTCATGATCCTCGACCCGGCGAAGAACAACGGCAAGGGGTGCTTGATCCTGCGCGGAAGCGACAAACCGGATTTCCCGGCGCGTCTCGAAGGAATTCCGGTCGGAATCAAAGCGGCCC
>JAVBSA010000437.1:0-3586 GCA_031556915.1 Victivallis sp. | reverse complement strand
TACTTTCTGCCGGTGTCTCGGGGGAGCTTTCGGCTTCGCCGATTCGTTACAAAGCTCTGCGGCTTTGCTCCTCATCGGCAAAACCAAAATCTCTCCCCGATACCCTCGGCATAAAGTTCCACTTATTTCTTCACAACCCCTAACCATTTTTTTGAATCATTTCTTCGCACAGGAAATGAATTGCTCCATTTTCGTAATCATAAACTTCCCAGTTTATGTTCTCAAGCTTCCGATCCGAAATATCGTCGACCGCGAAACCTTCCAGCTCCATAAGCCCGTTCCGGCAAAGCTCTTCTGAAATACTGAGCCGGACGACATTCCGGAATTCCCGGATCCGGTTTTCATGATCGGTGATTTCGATCCGGATCCTTCCGTCTTCGGTAGAAATCCGGATTGCTTTTATTTGAACCATATTGCGCACCTCCGAATTCGGGCTCCAATGATAAGCTCTTAATATTTTATTGGTTCGTTCCGGCCGGCTTTTTTCAGTTTGTCGATTTTTTCGAATGCTCCCCGGCAGGGAAAATCGGGCTCCACCAGCCGCCATGTCTGCCCGCACTTCGCACACCGGAACCATGTTCCCTGATACGTCATCCGGAATTTTCTTCTGTATTCCTCATCGTCGTCAATCGGGATCAATTCTCCGGAAACGGCAAGGGAATCCATATAACGGGCGAACCGCTTGAATGATTCCAGGGAAGAGAACGATTCGACCGGCTCGAGCTGTTCGCAGATGCAATTGCAGTTGCCGATTCCGGTCAGATCGCCATCCACACAGATGCCCGCCACAAACTCGTCGATTTCGCGATGGGAGCGTAATTCCACCTGATGACATACGCCGAGGTAAGCGGCCAACACCTCTTCGACCTTGGGCAGTTCGTCGCGGTTGAAGTTCCAGACGTAACGCAGAAACTCCCAATCCAGCCGCTCCGGGCACCCTTCCCCGAGGTCGGGGCGATTTTTTCCGTAATATTTCACCAGGCGAATCAGGACATACCAGAGCGAACGGAACCGGTTGGAACGAAGGAGAATGACCGTATCGGCGAATTCCAGGCGGCGCGGCAGGGAGCGGCCGTAGTTGCCGTCCATCACCCATTGCGTCTCTTTCAGCAGAAGCTGTTCCAGCTCGGCGTCGAATTCCTCGCGGGTGGGGTTGGTCCAGTTGGCGCGCCACCAGATCCGGTCGAGATGCACGGCAGGAATGCCCAGCTTCTCCGAAAGTTTCCGGGATAGCGTGCTTTTCCCCGCACCGCAGGCTCCGATGATCAGGATTCGTTTCATAGAGGTAATATACAGCGTTTTACATGATTTGTAAAGTTGACACATTGCGGTTTTACAAATCGTGGGAGCCTGATAGGGGTCGGGGTCTGTTTGACCTGGCGGTCAAAGCAGACCGCCGCACGCCTGGTGGCGGACAATTTCTTTCGAAATTTTCCTTTTTCAGCGTCACCGGCGCGCGAGAAAACTTGAGGCTCCGCCTCAAACTCCGCCAGCGGTTTCGCCGCTGGACCACGACCAGCCGATGGGCTGGACCGGCCGCTTTGCGGCCCCACTTTCTTGCAAAAGGAGGGTTTCGGATGTATAATATCCGCATACATATCACGAGGAGAATTCATGTCCGTTTTCAATACCGGAGCACTGGTGCTCTACCATAACCGAAGCGCCGTCGTTTCGGCAATCGCCAAAGATAAAATCGAAATCCGCATCGAAGGCGGCGGCAGCAAATCCGTCCGCGCCAAGGATATCGAGTTTCTGCATCCGGGACCGGTCGCCGCCCTGCCCCCCGCCGTGCTGCCGACTCCGGACCTGGCCGAAACCGTCGAGCTGATGGAAGGCGAAACCTTCCCGTTCGGGGAATTCGCGGAACTCATTTATTCCAAACGAAACGCCGAAGCATTTTATTCCGCCCACCTCCTGCTGGCCGACGGCACTTATTTCACCGGTTCGATCGAGAAAGGCGTCGCGGCCCGGAGCGCGGACGAAATCGCCGCCGCACTCGATGCCGCACGCCAGAAAGAAGAAAAGGCGCTCCGCCGCGCCGAACTCATCGAACGGATCAAAACAGGCGCGATTCTCGAAGAAGACTATCCTTCTCTCCGCGAAATCGAACAGGTCGCCCTCGGCGAAACATTGTCCAGCCGTCTGATGAAAGACCTCGATATCGAAGCCGAGCCCCGGAAGGCGCACGCGCTCCTGCTGAAGCTCGGGGCATGGGACCTCTTCGTCAATCCCCATCCGGCACGGGCCGGGGTGGAAACGAAGAATCCCGATTTCCCGCTGCCCCCCCTGCCGCCCGAGGAACGGCTCGACCTTACAAGTATGGTCTCCTACGCCATCGACGACGAGGGGAGCGAAGATCCCGACGACGCCGTCAGTTTCGCCGACGGCCTGCTCTGGGTGCATGTTGCCGACCCCGCCGCGGTGGTCACGCCCGGTTCGGAGCCGGACCTCGAAGCGCGCAACCGGGGCGAAAATCTCTACCTCCCCGAAGTCATCGCCCACATGCTGCCCCCGATGGCCACCGAACTGTTCGGGCTTGGCCTCAAAGAAACCTCGCCCGCATTGAGTTTTGCCATCCGCATCGACGAAGAAGGGGAAGCGTTCCTCGAAAAAATGACGTTGAGCACGCTCAAAGTCACCCGCCTCACCTACGCCGGGGCCGCCGCGCACTGGGATGAGCCGCCTTTGAAGGAATTGCGCCCGCTGCTGGAACGGTTCCGCGACAAACGCAAAGCAAACAAAGCCTTGATGATCGACCTGCCCGAAGTGAAAATCCGGGTCAAAGATCGAACGGTTGAAATCACGCCGGTCGGAATCACGCCCGAACGCGAGCTGGTGGCGAACGCCATGCTCGCCTGCGGCGCGGCGGTGGCGCGATATGCGGAGGAAAAAGGGTTCGCCCTCCCCTTCGCCACCCAAACGCCCCCGGAGACGGACGACCTCGAAGCCACGACCCTTGCCGGAATGTTCAACTTACGCAAAAGCTGTCCGCCGAGCGTGGTGCAGACCATCGCTTCGCCCCATTCCGGGCTGGGTTTGAGCGCCTACAGCCGGGTGACGAGCCCGTTGCGCCGTTACGGCGATCTGCTTGCACACCAGCAGCTTCGCCGGATTCTGAAGAACGAGGAGCCGCTTTCAATGGACGAAATCGACGCGGCGCTCGCCACGGCGGAACGGGAAGCGCTGACCCGCCGCCGCCTTGAGCGCGCCAGCAACGAATTCTGGACGCAGGTGTACTTTGCGCTCCACCCGGAGTGGAAGGGCGAAGCAATTCTGGTGCAGAAACAGGACGACCGGCTGACCTACCTGATTCCGGAGCTGGCCTATGAATTCAAGAACCGTTACGGCGGGAAATCGGTGCTGGGCGAATCGGTGACGGCGCAGCTGGTGCGCGCGGATACCGCGGGGGGGACGGCAACCTTCCGGATCGGAGAGGAGGGAGGCGGAGCCGACCGGGTCCAGGGCCTTTCGGCCCTGGTGCGGTTTCCAAAGGGCGCATAGCCCTTTGGCATGTGTGCACGGTTCCTTGCGCCGCCAGGCGCAAGAACCAGCCCCCGGAAGGGGGCATCCCCCGACACCATAACCT
>JAVBSA010000546.1:0-7440 GCA_031556915.1 Victivallis sp. | reverse complement strand
GAAAGTCCGCGGAGCTCATCGGCATCCGGCCCGAACCGGCCTGTGATTTCAGGAGTTCATATTGATCCGGGGTCTGGAGCATGCCGAAGGTGGTGCGGAATCCTTTTTCACCCATCTGGCGCTCGACCGAGTGGAAGAACTGCCGGTCTTCGAACATCTGCTGCGCGAGGCCGATGCCGTAGGGATCGAGCGTCACGGCGGCCGCCTGGAGCGCCGAGCCGTCGCGGTTGGGGCGCTGGGCGTAAGTCATGTCGCCGGGGTAGACGGTGTCGCGCCAGCCGACCACGGTTTCGAGGCGCATGACGCGCCGCCCTTCGGCGTCGAGCGAGGGGTAGCGGAAAAAGCTGCGGGCGCGGATCATCCGCACGATCGCCTGCCGGATCGCTTCGTCGCCGGGTTCCCCCGGCGCCGGGCGCGTCGCGTTGTAAATGGCGCTCGCCCAGTCGAGCACTTCGCCGTAGGCGCCGACGTAGCCGAGTTCCCGGGTGAGGAATTTATGCGTAAGCTGCATATAGTCTTTGCCGAGCGGCCAGGTGGAGTTGCCGGATTCGTCGAGCTTGCCCGACCAGGGCTTGAGGCCGACCGATTCGTGAAGGAATCCGAGCGTCGTCTCCAACGGCAGCCCTTTGGCCGGATCGAGGAATTTGAGACCCCGGTTGTTGAGGTGCAAATTCAAATCGATGATCATCGACTGGTTGGTGTACGCCCTTCGGTAGGTGCTGAGGTGCTTGACCCCGGCTTCGAGCATTTCGGCCCAGGCGGCGCGGCGCGTGAGGCCCGGTTCGATTTCGCGGTCGAGATAGGGGGTAACTTCTTCTCTCAGATGGAGAATCGCGTCGGCGAGGGGGCCGAACCCGAACCAGTCGGGGTTGTAGGTGGAGCGGTCGTCTTTGGCGAGGCGAGGGTCTTTGCGGTAGCGGGCAAAATAGTCGTCGATTCCGGCGACCGTCTTTTCGGCGGCCATGGGGTGGCGGTAGGCCTTGCTCCACTTGACATGATAGCCGTGGGAAAGCATCTGCATATGCATCTGGCTGCGGAGCTCTCCCTTGGGGGAAAGCCAATTGACAAATTCGCGGTTGACCCGCGCCTTGACCTGTTCGAGCACGGCCGGATCGTCCTGCCCCGCGACGGGGGAGGGGGCTTTGCCCACGGGTTCCCCGTCGGGCGGCGCAAAGAAGCTGCTGTCATGGATATAGAGGCGGCAGATTCCGCGGCTCGGGGTCGTCATCGTCTTCTGGTACTGCTCGAAATTGCGGCCGTATCCCCAGATGCGCCCGGTGGGTACGATGGTGATTTCAACTTCGCTCTTTCCGTTCGCGGGGAGCGGTGTTGTGACGAAGTAGTAGCGGCCGTGGAGCGCCGCTTCGGCGCTGCCGTGGTCGAGGATGTCGATGTCGCCGAGGTGGCGGTAACCGAGCTGCTTGCCGTCGACGTGGAGAATGAGGAGATTTTCAGTCACATCCCAACCCCGGAATTTGACGGTCACGTAATTGGGTTTCGCGGGGTTCAGTTTGACGCGGAACTTGACGCTCTCCCCCTGCCAGGAGGCGGGGGTGGCGGGTTGCAGTCTCCGGCAATGTTCGCCGAATTGGTCGCGTTCCACCGTCGAGGCGCCGCCCGCGAAGCCGTGCGCTTTCTCCGAAGCGGGATCGCCGAAGGCGATCATGTCCGTGATTTCGCCCCGGAGAGTCAGCGCTCCCAGGATCATGAGGGTTGTGACGAAGAGTTTCATTGGTTTTCTTCTTTTTTAGTCGTCGGTACGGTCCGTCCAGCGGCCCTTGGGGTTGTCGCCCGAAGGATTGGCGGTACTGTAGTTGATTCCGGCGCCGACGGTTTGCTCGGGACGCAGCGTTTCCACATGGCCACCGACGAAGAGGTAGTTCCAGCGGCCGCTGTGAGCGGGGGCGTAGCCGAGGTCGCGCCCGCGTTGGTCCCAGGGGGCGATGACGCCGCTGCAGGTCTGGCTGGAGTTGAAGTTATTGTTCTGGTGACGGTCAGCGATCAGGATCAGGTGAGAGGGATTCCGCACCATATTGATTTTTGCCGCGCCGAGCCGTCCGTCCGCGGCGGGATCGGCCGTGACGAGCCGGCCGTACGCGCCGAGCCGGGTCGCTCCGGAGGTGAGGGCTCCTTTGGAGTTGTTATAAGAGTAGGAGCGCTTTGCGCTGAAACTGCCGGTGGCGGCGTCGCGTTGGAAACTGTCCGACGGGCACATAAATACTTTCAGCGCCTTGTAATCGCCGCCGGCATCGTTTCCTTTGCTGCCCATGTAGGGGGCGACGGCGTTATCCCAAGTCCAGTTTTCTTTTTCCAGGAGTCCCGGCAGGAAATCATCGTGGTCGCCCATGTAATTGAACACGGCCAGGCCGATCTGTTTGAGGTTGCCGACGCAGCTGGCGGTGCGTCCGCGTTCGCGCGCCTGGCTGAGCGCCGGGAGCAGCATCGAGGCGAGAATGGCGATGATCGCGATGACAACCAGGAGTTCGATGAGGGTGAAGGTGTGCTTTTTCATGAGTGCGTTTCCTTGTCTTTGAAACTCGTTGCAATTCGGAGATATTTTGTATTAAACTTCTTCCGCCGGAATCAGTTCCGGCTTGATGAACACTTCGCTGCAATAACTCCCGCGTTCGCCGTTGATCCGGCGGAGCAGATGGTCGACCGCCATTTCGCCGATCTCCGCCATCTTGATGTCGATGGTAGCCGGGCGCGGTTCGAGGTAGCGGAGCAGCACTTCGTCGGCGTTGCAGCCGATGGAGTCCAACTTCGCGGTATGGTAAGAGAGCGCGCGCAATTCGTTGTGCACGCCGAGCATGATGTCGTCGGCGCAGAAGAACGCGCCCGTGATCGTTTTCTTTTCGCGCAGGAACGCTTCGGCCTGTTTCCGGAAAATCTGGATCTGATTGCCGTTGAAGGCGGAGCCGGGGCAGAACACGGTTACTTCCATGCCCAGTTCCGTCGTCCGGGCGAGAAAGCGTTCCGTCCGCATCTTGAAGGCGGAATGGGCGGCGTCGGAGTTGAACACCGCGACATGGCGGTGACCGCGCGAAGCCAAGTACTCCGCCGCGATGACGCCCACGGCGCGGTTGTCGTAGAAGACGTGGTCGAACTCGTGTTCCGGGTCGGCGTGTTCCCGGAAGCACCAGACGGCGGGGAGCTGCTGCAAGCTCTGTTTGAGCCGGGCGGCCAGCTCCGCGTTCTTCGGGGCGCCGAAGAGGATCACGCCGTCGCAGTTGCGCGGATCGACGCTCGCCGGCAGTTCGCCGCCGGTGACGTGCGCCAGGATGAGGGCGAGGCGGCGCGTGAGCAAAGAGCGCTGGATTCCGCCGATCAGGATCGGGAGCGCGGGGGATTTGAGCATCATTTCCGGCGAACGTTCGTCCAGCGAAAGAAAGGCGATGTTCCCGGTTTTGATTCCTTCGCGTCCGGCGGTCTTGGGGCCGGGGCGGCGGATGTCGGGCTGATAGTTGGTGCGTTCGGCGACGGCACGGATCTTCCGCGCCGCTTCCGGGGAAACCTTCTCCGGCTGGTTGAAAAAGCGGGAGACGGTCGAGATGCTGACTCCGGCTTCTTTCGCGATATCGATGATTGACATGGTGTGATCCGTTTCTGTTAGGATTTCGTTTGCTTTAATTATGACACAAAAAAAGAACAATGTCAATAGTGACGTGAAAAATAATACAATAATTTTCATGATGTTTTTTGATTGTCGTTCGAGAATCATGAGAATTGCGTTCAAATTGGTTCTTTTTAAGAATGTGTTGCCTGAGATTGCGAAAAATATATCATGAAAATTCTCGTGATAATTTTCATTAAGCTATTGCATTTTTCACGATTCTGCTTCATAATAAAGACAAACAACCCTGGAGAGGTCATCTATGAAATGTCGTTCTGTTTTCGTGTTGCTCGCAGCGATCCCCGCACTCTTTTCGCAGGAGGCTTACCGGCGGATGGAACCCTACGTCGTCGACCGCGTCATCGTGGCCGAGGGCGAAACGCAGCTTGCCGGGGCTGAGAAGAGCGTGCGGGCTCCCGGACGCGAGGGCATTCCGGCCCGCTCGGGGACATTTTCCTACCGCCTGAAGTGCGCCGGGGCGCAGCTGCTTCACGTGCGTTATTCGGGTGACGAGCGCGGCAGGGAATTGCTGTTCCGCATTCTCATCGACGGCAAAGAGTTCGTGACTCAGGGGATCGACCGCAACTTCCCAAACCGTTTCCTGGATGAATTCTATGCGATACCGGAAGAGGCGGTCAAAGGCAAGGAGGCGGTGACGGTCAGTTTTGTTCCCTATCGCGAAACCTCCTCCGTCGCAGGAGTATACGCGGTTTCCCTGTTGCGCGGTAAGAACAGCTCCGGCCGCTTCGAGCAACTTGCGGGTACGATGCCCATACCGGGTAAAATCCGTTACGTCGAGCCCGACGGCCCCCGGGGGTGGTATCAGTGGGGCTGGCTGTCGCTCGGCGACGGCGTGTACGATATGACGCAGAATTACGGATTGGAGCTGGAGGTGGATCTGCGGGGGGCGGACTCGGCAAAGCTCGTCTTTACGGCGAACATGAATACCCTCCCCAAAGAGGATCGCGACACGGGGAACCTCACGCGCAGCGTGCATATTCCGCTCGCCCGGCAGGGGAAACAGACTGTCGTGCTCCGCTTCGCCGACTTCGCCAACCCGGGAGCCAATCTTTCCGACGTAATGTATAAACTGAAAGCTCTGGATCTCGCGGCGGAAGGGAAACAGGGCGAGCTTGAAATCTCCTCCGTCCGCGTCCTCAAGGGGTACAAGGTTGCCTTCGACGCGCCGCGCTTCTCGAAATCCGGCAAGCCCGGCGAAAGCGTCGTTTATGAGATGACGGTCACGAACCCGGCCAAGGAACGCATGGGCTATGACCTCACTTGGGTGAAACGCAACTGGGAGGCGATGGCGGTCGCAATCGAGCCCGCCACGCTGTTCCTTGAACCCGGGGCGAGCGCGCCTGTCACGGTTCGCGTGGCGATTCCGGCGAAAATTCCGCCCGGCGGCCGCGAGAAGCAGGCGATCCGGATCACGCCTTCGGGCCTCCCCGCCGCCGCCGTGACGGCGGAATTCATCACCTTCGCCGATATCCAAACGCCCGTGACGATTCATGACGCGGCAGGGTGGGAAGCGGTCAAAGCCAAAGCCGCCCGTTACGACTGGGCGAAGAAAAAACTTGAGAAATATGTGGCAAGCGCTCGCGAGTGGCAGGTGCCCGAGCGCGAAATCTTCAAGATCAGCAATGATACCAAGCGCCGTTATCTTTTCGATATGCAGCAGGAGCACAAATTGATGGATGCCGCCATCGCTTACCAACTGACCGGCGAAAAGGCGTTCGCCGAAAAAGCGGCGCTCTTTCTCCGCCGCGCCTGCGATCCCGTTGACGGCTACCCCGCAACAGGCCAGGTGGGTCATCAGTCGGAAGTCCAGGAGGGGCATATGTTTCAGAATATGGCCCACGCCTATGATCTCATTCGCAATGCGGGAGTGCTTTCCAGTGACGATGTTGCAAATATCGAAGCGTCGCTCCGGCTTTATTGTAACATCATCCGGCGCAACAACTCCCACCCCGCCGGGGCGAACTGGGCGCTTTCGACCCAGACGGGAGCGCTCTTTTCAGCGCTGGCGTTGCGGGACCTCGCCGAGGCGGAGTATTTCGTCTACGGCCCCGGCATGATCCTCGACAAACTCTCGAGCTACACCATGGCGGACGGCTGGTGGTACGAGTGTTCGATCAGCTACAACCTCTGGTGCGCCGAGGAATTCACCCAGGTAGCCTTCGCCATGGAGCGGTTCGGTTATTCGCTGCTGAACCGGGAGTACCCGGTCTATTTCGCCTCGGCCCCCGATCACCAGCTGGATGACGCGACCGAACTCGACCAGCGGCGCAACGTCCACTACGGCCACAGTTTCCGCAAATTCGGCGGAATCGGCGGCAAGACCGTTTCGATCAAAAAGATGTTCGATGCGATGATCCCCTACATCGATTACCGGGGGTGGATCTTCGGCATCAACGACTCGGTCGAAACCAACGTGGGGGGAGGGCGCTTCGAGCTTGCCTACTACGCCTTCCGCGATCCCGCCTACGCCGCTTTCATCAAGCGCGCGCCGGAGCGCGACAATTTGCTCTACGGCGTGCCGGACCTCCCGGCGGAAACGCCCGAAATCGGCAAAGGGAACGCGCACAGCGACAACGCGGGGCTGTTGATGCTCCGCTCCAATCAAACAAACCAGCGCGAACGCATCCAGGCGGTGCTCAAATACGGCACCCACGGCGGTTATCACGGGCATTACGACCGGACGGGGCTGCTTTCGATGATGCGTTACGGGCGCAGTTTCTTCAACCCCGAAATGATCTGGTACAGTTATCAGCCTTTTATGTATAACTTCTATGTCCAGAGCTCGATCGCCAAAAATATGGTGACGGTGGACCTGAAGCAGCAGGAGGTGGAGGAAAGCAGCCGCATCCTGTTTGAATCCGGCGAAGCCCTTCAGGTTGGAGGGGTTACGACCACTTCACGCTGGTCGAATCCGGGGTACGGCGGGCTGCGCTGGGGGCACATCGGTTTCCCGACCTTCAGCAGTAAAACGGTCGCCGAGGGGCGTTACGTGCCGGTTCCCGACCCGGAGCCGCGCTATGGATCCATGTCCGGCTTCACCGAACCCATCCGCCAGCAGCGGCTGATGGCACTCACCGACGATTATATCGTGTTTGCGGACGATCTGGTTGGCGAAACCCTTCATAATTACGATAATCTTTTTCAGATCAAAGGGTTGCTCGGTGTCGAAGCGCCGGCAAAGAAGTTCCTGAAACATCAGGCGCAATTGGATGACGATCCTTTGAAATCGGCGCAATTCGTGACCGACGTCAATTTTTATGAAGTCGAAGGGACGGCGACATTGCATTTTCTCACCAAATTCGGCCCCGGCGCGGACAACCGCGGCACCCGGATTTACGGCGAGGACGGCGATCTTTATATCGACATCCATCACGCCTGGCCGAAGAGCAAACGCACTTTGTTCACCGGGCTCGCGCCGGAGAATCACGGCGTTGCCCGCAAATTGGCCTGGAGCGTCAAAGGCGACGGCAAAGTCTTGGCCGAAGGCGCGTTCGGGGCCTGGATCCTCGGCGACGGAAAAATCGACGTCGATCTTGCCGGCGTGAAAACGCTGGAACTCACCACCGCGATCGAAAAGCGGGCCAAAATCAACACGCTTTTCTGGGCGGACGCCGCGATCGAGACGGCGGACGGCAAAGTGATTCCGCTCCATACGCTTGCCTCCACCCGCAAGAATGTTCTGGAGCACAAGTTCGGCATCGGAAACGATTACGAAGGCGGCAAAATCAATATCGCGGGCAATGATTACCGGACAGGCCTCCCGGCCGACCCGGTGAAGACCGGTGAAAAGGAGCCCGCCGTCTACC
>JAVBSA010000506.1:0-4021 GCA_031556915.1 Victivallis sp. | reverse complement strand
ATGCTTTACCGGCAGTTCTTTACCGGAATGGCGGGCGCGGCGGTCTGGGGATGCGCCGCTCTGGCCGTTATCGCAGTGCCGCTCCGCCGCAAAGCGGAACGGCTGTTCGGGTGGTTCATCTTTTTGCTGCCCGCCGTCTGGCTGCTGCCGTCCTGGTTCGCTTTTGAACCCTCCTGGCTGACGGTCTCGGCCTTTCTGGCGCTGGTCGCCGGTTCCATCCACGGCAGGCTCTCGCGCGAATCGGAATTTCCGCGCAGCTGGAGCCTCGCCGCGAGCGCGATGGGCTGGATGATCGCCGGAGCCTTCTACGCGCTCCTGACCTTGCTTCTCGCCGACCCGTTCCCGGCGGTGCTGCTGATCGCCGGAGCCCTCCGGCTGCCCTGGCTGCTGAAATTATAGCGGGAAAGCGATGGTCTGGCCGAGTTTGATTGTGGTTTTCAGCTCGGTGAAGCGCTTGGCGGTGGGTTGGTCGGGCGACTTAAATTCCCGGAGCACCAGGGCGAATTTGACTTCCACTTTTTCGTCTCCGACCAGCCGGCCTTCCAGGAAAGACCAGATTCCAGCCCCCTGGATGATTTGAGTTCCGAAGTTTTGGGTGGTGAGCTCCTCCCGGAAGCGCTCCGGTGGATCATACTCTTTGACCATGGTGACGCTTGCCATCTGGTTTTCATGGGCAATGACACGCGGAGAGGCCAGGATTTTGTCTCCTTCATAAATCCGGCAGAAAAATCGAAGGTACGGTTTTTCCGGTTCATCGGGATTCGGGAGCGTGTCCACGGTCAGTTCGACTTTTGCCGTGCGGTCCGCTTCCGGCAGCCGGGCGCAGCCGGGAACCAGGAAGGCGGCAGCGGCGACGGCGGCCAGCAGGAACACGGTCAGAAGGCGGCGGGCGGGGGAAGGTTTCCGGGTCATGGCGATCTCCTCGATGCGTTGTTTGATTTCACGGGCATCCCTGCCGAGGCAGGGGGTGATGACGGGGGAGGGGGCGGAAGCAAAGTCGCAGATGAGTTGCGCATAGCGTATTTTTTCCTCGCGGCTGAACTCCTTGACAACCCGCGCGTCGCACGCCATTTCGCGTGACTGAAGCAAGCGCCCGGCGCAGAAGCGGAAGAAGGGGTTGAACCAGAACAGCGCGCCCGCAAAGAAGAAGAGCCAATTCCAATATTGGTCGTGACGGCGGATATGCTGCCATTCATGGCGCAGCAGCATGGCAAGCTCCCGGTCGTCCAATTGACCGGCGAGCCGGGCCGGGAACAGAATGCCGGGGCGGAAGAGGCCGAAACAAAGCGGGCTTGCTCCATCGAACAGCCGCACTTTGCCCGGCAGGAGGCGTTTGAGCCGCGGATCGTCGAGCTCGGGGCAACCGGCGAGATAACGGCGGAATTTCCGCCACTGCCAAAGCCGCCTCGCAAGAACAACTCCGGCTCCCGTCATCGCCAGAAGGGTAAAAAGAGTCGCAACCTCCACTCGTTTGGCCGTTTTCCGGGCTTGCGGCGCGGAAGGGGCGGCTTTCGAGCTGACTGTGGCAACTGTGAACTTTTGGGGCAGTTCCACGCGCCCCGGGTTGAGCGGCAGGAGCATGAGCAGAACCGCGCCGGCCCACCAATGGCGGAAGTTTTTCCCGGTGAACCGATGGCGGAACAGCTTTTCCAGCGATAGAATCAGCGTAAAAATGACCGCGCCGCGAAGCAATGTGCCCAGAAGATAGAAGCCGAGCTCATTCATCCGCCGCCTCCAATTCCGCCAGGGTCTGCTTCAGCGTGGCGATGTCTTCGGGCGAGAACTTTCCGCGTCGGGCAAAGAAACTCACCAGCGCGCCGCAACTGCTGTCGAAGGCCTGTTCCAGCAGCAGCCCGCCCGCCTGTTCGCGGTACTGCTCCTGCGTCAATAACGGGGTATATTGATAAAAGCGCTTCTTCCCCTCCTGTTTGACCGCCTCTTTGGCGACCAGCCGGGCGAGAAGGGTTTTCACCGTACTCTCGTCCCACCCCTTCCGTTTGCACACACGGTCCAAAAGCACCGGAGCGCTCAACGGGAAATCTTCCCACAACTCTCTCAATACCTCAAGTTCGCCGGCTGAAACGGAAATCGGTTTCATACTGTCCTCCCTGTTATGAAAATAATCTACCTCTGTAAATTAGGATTGTCAAGCAACCTGATTTACAAATGTAGATTATTTGTTCATCCGGGAGAATCAGCGGCTGTTGATCCAGGTGGCGAGCTCCGCGGGGCCGCGGTTTTGCCAGAGGGCGTAGGGGATTGCCGTGAAGCGGCAGGTTTTGTACTTCGGAGCGTGATTACGGCTGTAAAGCTCCTGTTGGGCCTGGGTAGGGATGACGGCCTCGCCGGTGATGACGGGGACGCCGGGGAAATCCTTGAGCGGCGCAAGCTGGAATTTCTGGTCGGCGGGGATGATGAAGCGGGCCACGCCGGGGCCGTTGTCGATACTTTCGAGGGCGTAGACCACGGGGCCGCGCATCAGGGCGATTTTTCCGGCATTGGCGGTCACCTTGTCGTGACTGCGGACGACGTCGATGGCAAGTTCGAGTTCGAGCTCGATTTTATCGCCCTGTTTCCATTCGCGGTCGAAGGTGATGTAGCCGTTTTGTGCTTTGCCGTCGGCTTTGCCGCCGTTGAGTTTGACGCTCCAGTTGCGGCAGTAGCCGGGGATGCGGATGGAGAAGGCGAATTTGCCGCCTTTGACGGTTTCAAAGGCGATGCTGCCGTCATAGGGGTAGGCTCCCGTGACTTTGAATTCGGCTCCGTTGAAGCAGACAGTTCCCGCCGCCGGGATGTTGCAGCGGAGCTCGCCTTCGCGCGTCGAGTAGCAAAGGTCGCCGAGCTGCGGCAGAAAGCGGCAGAAGCTGGTCGGGCAGCAGGAGCAGTGGAACCACGGCTGGCGTTCCCGGGTGATGTGCCCGTGGGTGAAGGTGCTGTCGTCTATGGTTAACAAATTGGCGTAGAAGAAGTAATCTCCGGTTAATGAAATTCCGGAAAGCACCCCGTTGTAGAGCGACTGCTCCATCACATCGGCGTAATATGCTTCGCCGGTGGCGTCGGCCATGCGCCGGGCGAACTGAACCAGCGCCATGGCGGCGCAGCTTTCGGCGTAGGCCGTGTCGTTGGGCAGATCGTAGTCTTTGGTGAAGGCTTCGCCGATGGCACTGGAACCGCAGCCGCCGATGAGATACATCCGCTTTTCGGCGGTGCTGGCGAAGAGCCGCCGGCAGGCGTCGAGAAGTCCCGCGTCTCCGGTGCGCATGGCCACATCGGCCATGCCGATGTAGAGATAAAGGGCGCGCACCGAGTGGCCGACCGCTTCTTCCTGTTCACGGACGGGCTTGTGAGCTTGGCGGTTCTCGAGGTTGCAGTGGCCCCGTTCCTGCGCAAAGAAGTTCGGCTCCTTGCCGCGTTCGTCGATAAAGTATTTGGCCAGATCGAGATACCTGGTGTCGCCGGAGGCGTCGGCCAGCTTGCATAAGGCAAGTTCGATCTCCTCATGGCCGGGATAGCCGTGAAGCTTGCCCTCTTCCGTTCCGAAGACGGTAGCGATATAGTCGGCGTAACGGCAGAGACAGTCGAGGAATTTGCGGTTCCCGGTGGCGCGGAAGTGCGCAACGGCGGCCTCCATGAGATGCCCGGCGCAATAAAGTTCGTGCCAGTCGTAAATGTTGGTCCAGCGTTTCTCCGGGTCCACCTGCGTAAAATAGGTGTTGAGATAACCGTCGGGCAGCTGGGCGGAAATCACCAGGTCGACGTATCCGTCAAGCTCGGCGGCCAGCTCCGCGTCGGCAGGGTTGCGTTCAAGCGCAAGCGCCATGCCTTCCAACACCTTGGCAAAGTCGGAATCCCAGAAGATATGGGGGCGGTTCGGCATCCCCTCTTTCCATTCGAGCTTGAAGGAATCGATGCGCCCGGTCTCGCGGCACTTTTCGATGGAGGAAGGAATCGTATGCTTGCGGCAGTTCTCGATCCTTCCGGCAAAAACCGGGTCGGCGGGAGAGACGGAACCGGGGGCGGG
>JAVBSA010000326.1:0-3258 GCA_031556915.1 Victivallis sp. | reverse complement strand
CTGTTCCCGACCGGCCAGCTCTTCAACCTCATGGTCACGCCGGCTACCGTTTATACGAGATTCTAAAGAAACGCAAACGGCATGAAATATCTACTGTTCGCAATTGCAGCATTCGGGGTGATTCCGGCGGCGTTTCTGCTGTCCGGCAGCCTTCGTCTGCTGCGGATTGCGGCATTTTTCATACCGGTGAGCGCGTTGTTTTTCACGCAGGTTTCGCTCAACTTTTATTCCCACGAGCTTTACCGCGGGAGTGCGCGCGGGATGGAGGTCGGCGGCACCTACCTCTGCGCCATGGCCATTCTGCTGGCCCTGCTGCTGCGCCGCGGGCGCCTGACGTGCAAATTCGATTGGGGAATGATTTTTGCCTTGCTGTATTTCTGCGCCTGCGTCCTGTCGCTCCAGAATGCGGATAATGCGCTCTTCTCATTTTTCGAGCTCTGGAAGATGATGATGATGTTCCTGGTTTTTCTCGCCGGCTGGACTTATCTGCAGCTTACCGGGGACTTCGAAGTCTTATGGTATGGGATAGCAACGGTCTTGATCATGGGATTTCCGGTGATTGTCAGGGGATATTTCGCCGGCGAGGCGCAGGCGCACGGGGTTTTTCCGCACCATAACAGCCTGGGAGTTTACCTGGTGATCGCGGCGCCGATGATGCTGGCGAAGCTGTTGGACTGCAAGGGTACCAAGGAATCCATCTTTTTCGCGGCGGCTTTTCTGCTGGCGGGGGTTTCGACGATCCTGACCTATTCCCGGGGCAGCATCATGTGCGTACCGTTCGGATGCGCCATCACGCTTGCGATCATGCTGCGCTGGCGGTTCCGGATACGGGCGCTGCTCCTTGTCGGCGGGATGCTGTTGACGGCGGTGCTGGCGATTGCCCTTCTCGCTCCCCGTATTATCGAACGTTTTGAAAAGGCTCCGGCCGCGTCGGGGAAAACCCGGATCAATTTCGCCATCGCCGCCTTTAATATGATGGAAGATTGCCCCGTCTTCGGGGTGGGCGTGAACAATTGGGGAATCAAGATCAATCCCCCTTACGAATACAGCGAGCACCGGGATCCGCTGCTGGGCTATCATGAAGATTTCAAGGATGGAATCGTTGAAACGGTTTATCTGCTGGCCGGGGCCGAATGCGGAATTCCGGCTTTGCTGTGGCTGCTTCTCTGGTTCGGGTTCTATCTGCTTGCGGCATGCCGTCTTTTGCCGATATTGGCGAAGGAGGAGTTGTTTTACATTCCCGCCGGCATTGCCGGAGGCCTGTCCGGCGCCTACGCCCAATCGGTTCTGGAATGGGTCTTGCGCCAGCCGGTGAATTTTACTCAGTTAATGATGGTTTTTGCAATAATCAGTTTCCTGTACGCCGACTGGAAGAAGAAGAAATCCTTGCGGCACCGGGAGCAATTGGCGGAGGCGGCTGGGATATGAAGAACAATACTGTAGTGACGGCGGGGGATCGGAATTATCTGTGGGGCGTCTATCTCCTGATCGCTTCCATGCGGAAGAACGGAATGGATGAGCCGGTGGTTGTGCTCGGGGTGGATTACGGCCCGGATGTGGAAAAACTGCTGAAGCAGTTCGGCGACGTCAAAGTCTTTTCGATTCCGCGCCCGGCCCGGTCGCTGGCCTGCCACAAGCCGGATGCGATGCTGCTGGCGGAGACGGAGTTCATCACCTGGGTCGATTGCGACGCCTTCTTTCTCGGGAACAATTCCGCGAATCTGCCGCCGCTGTCGCCGGATGAAATCCATATCCGGATGCGCGGGGAAGCGGAGAACGCCATGGCGTTCGCCGAACACCGTTTCGGCGAAGACGGGAAGACGATTCCCGCTCCGGTGCTGGAGGAGTGGCGCCAGGACATCGGCAGCAATTCGGCTCCGGCGACTCCCCGCGCCTGTTCGGACTGTTTGCTGTCGGTTCACCGTTCGCACCTGCTCCTGATCAAAAAATGGCAGGAACAGATGCACCAGATCCTGCCCGAAAAAAACATCGGGGTGGTCGACCGCACTTTGCTGTATTATCATCAGCTGGATGAATCGGTGCTCAACAGCTTGCTCTGTCTCTGGCCGGGAGCGCCCCGGGTTTCGAAGGAATACCGGCTGGACAAGAAGAAGGATGAACTGTACATCCATTTCGTCTGCCACCCCAAGCCGTGGGCGGGTTGGACGACGTCGTCGTTCCGGCATTTCGACCGGTATCTCGATGTCGTTGCATTTTGTGAGGAACAAGGATTCGACCTGCCGGGCCCGCTGCCGTTTTCGCTGCAGCGGAAAAATAAGACGGCCTGCCGCGTGCTGCGCCATTTCATCACCTTGAAAACCAGGCTCGCCAGAAGGTGGGGGAGATTGTTTAAATGACCCCTTTCTTTTCGATTGTCGTTCCGGCGTGCAACGTCGGCAAATACGCCGTGGAGATGCTGGAATCCATCCGCCGCCAGACCTGTCGCGATTTTGAAGCTTTGATTGTCGTGGAAGAGTCGAAGGATGACACGCTGGAAATCTGCCGGCGCGAAACCGCCGGGGATGAACGTTTCCAGATTATTCCGCTGCCGGTCAGCGGTTCCGCTTCCAATTCGCGCAACTATGGAATCCGGAACAGCCGCGGCCGTTATATCGTTTTCATCGACGGCGATGACTGGATGGCCGACGATTCCCTGGAGAAGTTTCAGGAGGCGCTGATCCGGTACGATTCCCCCGACCTGCTTTCCGTGGCCGGCAACGAATTTTTCGAGGAAGCCGACGGCAGCCGGCGCTTCAACTGCAAATGGTGCAACCTCTCTTCGGAATACGAAGGCAGGATCATGACCGGCTGCGAGGCGCTTGCCGCGATCGGAGCCGCGGGCAAGCTGCCGGTGATCGCGGTCTGGCTGGGGGTATACCGCCGGGAATTTCTGTTGGAACATGAATTGTTCCAGCTCCCCGGTGTCCGGCACCAGGACAATGAGTGGACTCCGCGGGTGTGGTTTTTCGCCCAACGGGTGGGCGTGCTCGACTACGCCTACATCACCTACCGCAAGCGTCCGGGGTCGGTGACCACGCGGCCGATTCCCAAATCGATCCACGATATGGCGGCGGTGTTGAACGGGTTGTTCGATTTTTACTTTGCGCATGAGGTTCCGGAGGCGGTCGCCCGTCTCTGGGCTTCGCACTGGCTGTCGATCCTGTTCTGGTACTTTTTCAATTCGAATTACAAAGACAAGTATCCGCCGCAGGACCGTTGGCAGGCTTTCCGCTCGAGTTCTGAGAGACAGGGGGCGGC
>JAVBSA010000390.1:0-2834 GCA_031556915.1 Victivallis sp. | reverse complement strand
CACGTCGAACTGTTTCCGGGCGAACTTTGGGGTTCCCCGCCAGCGCGCGCGAGACGGTGTAACGCGACAGCCCGGTTTTGCGGGCGATGAATTCCATATTGATCATAGAGGAATATACTTCATTTTCTCCCTCAATTCAAGATGACGTCGAAAGGAATCTCATTGCCGGCGCCCGAAGTTCCGGTAATTGAGCGATTCGAGGATCGCCAGCATCAGGTCGGAGGCTTTGTCGATGGAGTCCATCAGGTAGCGGCAGGATTCTGCGGCTTCGAAATCGTTGCCGCGGATCGCCTCCGACCGGTCGATGAGTTTTCCGGCGGCGTACTGCCCCGACTCGCGGGCGATCCGGGTCCACATGTTGACGCGGACGACACCGTCGGCGGCGAGGCCGGAGAACTCGCTGTCGGCCAGCGACGAAGTGCCGTGCAGCACCAGCATCTCTTTTTTCAGGATGCGCGTGAGCGCGCGGGCCCGTTCTTTCAGGTATTTGGCGTTGACGGCGGCGGATTGCTGTTCGGTGCCGAGGTCGGCGACCAGAAAATCGATCTTGGTATCGCGGACGAATCGTTCCGCGCGTTCCGGGTAGCTGCCCTCCGTTGTTGTCTCCTTTGCGTGTTTGCCGGCTACGGTCAGTTCTTCCATGATTCCTTCGACCAGCAAATCGGAGCCGAAGCGGCGGACGTAGTCGGCGGTCATTTGCCGGTTTTCCTCCGCCGGGTAGCGCTGCGCGTCGAACATGGCCGAGGCAAGGTAGGGGGAGCCGGCGGTGAGCGCCCAGTAATCGCGCTCCGGGTCGGCGTGGTCGAGGTGGGGCAGGACTTCGACCCGCGCGTAAGGCGAATCGCTCCTGCCGGCCAGCACGTCGAGGTGCGAGAGGATGCTTAAGAATCCGGCTTTGGCGTCGTGGCAGTGCGTTACCCTCTGCGCCTGCGGCATATGGGGGTAGTTGCAGGTCATGGCGACGGCGACCGGAACGGATTCGATTCCGTATTTGTCGCCGAATTTTTGGGCGGCGAGCAGGATCGCTTCGGTGTTCCAGTGGCTGGCGGTGCAGAAGATCGCCATGGAGACGCCTTTTTCGCGAACATGGTCGATGACGCTTTGGGCGGCGCGGCGGCCGGTGATGATTGCCATGACTAGATCCTCCCGGAGCGGAGGTTGTGCCGGATTTCCTCCGCCGTCGGCGAAACGGGATCGAACTCGAGCCCGTCGATGTGCCGGGCCGCTTCGGAGAGCGCTGCGCTGAAGTTGCCGAAAGCTCCGGCCACGTGGTGGATGTAGGGGCCGTAGATGATCTTTTCCTCCCAGAGCGGCCAGTCGTTGACTTCGAAATAGAGGTAGGTGCCGAGGTTGAACGGGCCGGGAACGCTTTTCCCTTCGCCGCACAGCAGCGAATAGTTGCCGTTGATCCCGTCGAATCGGGCGACGGTCACCGGGCCGTCTTTGAGCTGCCAGTTGCAGACGCCTTCGGCGTGGCTGGGAAGTACGAAGTGGCGGCCGATCCGGCGCTCGCCCGCCGCCAGCGACGCGGGGAAGGGGCCGCAGTGCCAGAGCAGTTCGGCATTGTCGTTTTCGGGGTGGCGGATGGTCAGGTCGGCGAAGAACGTCGGCTTTTGCCAGTTGGCCGCCCCTTGCAGAAGCAGAGAAGTGAGCGCGCCGTGGACATCGGTTTCGCAGACGACCGGGAGACCGCATTCGGTGAGTTCGGCGTGGACGAAACAGCTGCATAAATTGAGCTCGTCTTGCAGCGCGTCCCAGCACTGGAAGGCGATTGCGCCGAGGTTTTCGGATTCGCTCCACGTTTCGATCGCCAGCCGGAGCGCGGCGAGCCGTTCCGGCAGGTCGGGCGCGACGGCGCTGAAATCAACTTTGCGCCGCATGGCCGCCGCCGTTTCCTGCAGCCGCCTGTCGCGCCCGGCGAGTATGGAACGAACCTCTTTCACCAGTTTGCCGAGGTCGGCCGGAACGATTTGCACCCCGAAGCGCTCGGCGAGCTCCCCTTCGTTGACCATGACCGAATAGAAGTCGCGCGGGCGGGTCGAGACCTGGCCGATCCGCGCCTCGCGGAAGCTGCGGACCGAATCGGCCGCCCGCAGGAAATTGCGGAATCCGTTGGCGAAAATCTCCGACTCCGGCGCGGAGTTGGTGATGTAGCTGTACTTCACCCCGAAGCGCTGAAGCACTTTGCTCGTGGCGAACAGTCCGCACTGGGAGTCGCGGAGCCGTTCGCCGTTTTCGCCCGGGGCCGCGTCGCGCGGTCCCCAGATCAACACCGGTTTTCCGATTTTTCGGCAGGCCAGCGCCACCGCGTCTTCGGTACCGTAATTGCAATGGGGAACGAACACCGCGTCCACCCCGGCGGCGGTGAAGCGCCGGGCGGCAAGGCCGCTTTCGGAACTGTCGAGCAGCAATCCTTCTTCATTCAGGAATTCCAGGTCGATGATCTCCACGCCGGGAGCCAGCTCCGCGATTTTTGCGCGGATGATGGTTTTGTATTTCAGCGAATCTTCTTTGGAGAAGAAGCGGCGGCGGGTCGGCATGAACCCCAGGCGGAGCGGAGGACGGTTCAACATATTGTACCTCTTTTTTAGTTTTCACGTGTCAACTTTATGGATGAAAAAACAGACGGCGTCTGTTTTATGTTCGAATCAGGGTTGGAACTTGAGGGTCCAGCGGATCGGATCGGCGTTTTCGGGGCGGAAAGCGACGGTGAGGAGATTGCCTTCCTCCGCCGTCTCCGCCGGGGCTTCGGCTTCGATCCCGGCGAAGCGGTACGGTTCCGGGAGATAAAGCGTCATGATCCACTCTTCGCCCGGCACGGCGGCCAGGGCGGA
>JAVBSA010000517.1:0-5991 GCA_031556915.1 Victivallis sp. | reverse complement strand
GTTTGACCGGCAGCGAGATTTTTTCAGGCAGGTACAAAACATTGGCAAGCAATAGTTTGTGGATGTCTGTATAATGATGCGGCTTGCCCGGGCGGATCAAAAAAACATCGCCGCATTCAATTTTGTTCCGTCCCGTCTCCGTGCAATGTACTCCGTTGCCCCTGAGGACAAATACCAGTTCGAAAAAATCGTGGTAATGCCGGACCTCGCTCGGCAGCGAATAGTCCATGAGGCAAAGCCGGATTCCATCCGCCAGGCCGTTGTGAATGGAACTGGTTCTCATATGAAGGATGTTCATGGTTGTTTTCCTATGGTTTGTCGTAAAAATATCATTTGTTGTCGTATTTTTCAATGGTTGTTGACTCATTTTTGTGGTATAATTTGAGTATGACCAAAACAGTGGAGACAAGCAGCAGAATGCATAAGATTATAAACGGAATTCTTCAGCATGACGGCACGCCGGTTTTTGTGCTGGGGCAATGTTACTGGGGATCGTTCAACGAAAAGAAAATGCCGATCGCCCCGGGCGAAAACCGCACCGAACAGATGAAGCTGGATTTGCGCGAGATGGCCGGCTGCGGATTCAATCTGCTCCGCACCGCCGCGCTCGGGGCGGTTACGCGGAGTGAAGACGGCGTCGTCCGGTGCGATTACTCCTGGCCGGACGAAATGCTGCGGTTCCTCCACGAAGAGCTGGATATGCCCGCGCTGGTCCGCCTCCAGGGATACGGCGTGAATTTCAGCGGTCTCGCCGATTTCATGATGCTCGATCAAAATAATAACCCGATGCCGGAACCGCCGAATTCGACCTTTCTTCCCTTCTGCGTGGAGCATCCGGCCGCCCGGCGGGACAACGGGGATATGACCGAGGCGGCGGCCGCGCATTTCCGTGATAATCCGGCGGTCGTCGCCCAGCTGATTTTCAACGAGCCGCATTACGCCTGGGCCGATCCCGAGAAGAACACGCCCTTCTACGATTTCAATCCGCACGCGATCCGGGCATGGCGCGGGTGGATGGCGGAGAAAGGGTATTGTTCCCGGGAAGAAGCGGAATCTCTGAATCCGCTGCGCCGGATGCCGGTCATCAGTTCGACGGAGGAGGTGGAGTTGTTCACCCGCTGGCTGCTGTTCCGGATGGAGTCCGTCGACGGGTTCCTCGGCGACATGGGCGACCGGGCCGCCGCCGGAAATCCGAACGCCGCCAACACCACCTGCCAGATCGCCTGGCTCCACCGGCCGGGCTCCGCCATGCTGGGGCTGGAATACTTCGAGCTGGCCGAGCGGCTGGATTTTCTCGGCATCACGGATTATCTGCCCAACGCCGGGCCGGCGCGCTTCTTCTCCGGCATGGCGGTCGATGCGGCGGAATCTGCGGCGGCGACCTTCGGCAAACACGCCTGGTTGATCGAATACAACTGCCGGACCAACCTGCCGGCGAACGAATGGATCCGCGAGACCGTCGTCGCGACGACCTGCGGCGTCAAAGGCGTCGTCTATTACAACTTCCGTGCCGATCACCCGGTTCCCGGGACTCCGGAGCCGGAACAGTACGGCCTGATTTTCAGCGACCGCCGCCGCACGGAAAAATATGAGACCGTGAAGCGGATGAATGCGCTGGTGACCCGGCTCCAGCATTACTTTGTTGCGGCGGAGAAGGAACGCGGCGGGATCGCCATTCTCGACTCCGCCCACGCCCGGGCGATGGGCATGGCGATCGCGGGCCGGTTTGAGCCCTACATCTTCAACACCCGGAACATCTATGCCGACCTGATTCAGGCGGGATACCAGGCGGATTTCACCCGGGCCTGCGATTTAGCAAAGAATCCGCTGAAAGTCAGGGCGCTTTTCATCCCCTTCTTCGACCATCTCTCCGCCGAAGAGAAGGAACAGCTGCGCGAATTCGAGCGGAACGGCGGGAAACTGGTCAGTTACGACTGGGGTTTCTACGGCGGTTACTATCCGTCGGAACCGCCCGATTACGCGCGGGATTTCGAACTGCACCGGGATATTTTTCAGGACGTCGCCGGGGTGCTGAACCGTTTGCAATTCCTCCCGGCTTGCGAATTCCCGTCCCGCCACCTCGGGGTGCGGATCCTTCGCGCGAACGACAATTCCTTCCTGACCGTCGGCCTCGTCAATACCGATTCGCAGGAGACTCCGATTGCCGCCGGCAAGCTGGTTCTGCGCCTGCCGGAAAGCGCCGGTTTCTCCCGCGCCGAACTGCATACCCTTGAGGAAAGCCGGATATTGAAAATGGAAAATACCGGCGAACAACTCTCCGTCGAACTGCCGCAGTTGGATGTGGCGGGATATCTCATCATCCGATAGAAAAAAGGAACGTACTTCTTATGCGCAGACTGATTGGGACCTTCTTATTGCCATTCCTGCTTGCCGGGGCCGATTATATTCCCGGCGACATTCCGTTACCGGAACGCTCCCGGCCGCTGATGAAGGCCGAAGAGGTTCAGGTTTCCATTCCCGGAATCGGCGTTTTTCCCGCCGGGCAACAGCTGCGGAAAGAAAGCCTGGCGGGCGAATGGAAATTCTCCGGCCTGGAAAGCGCGGAGACGCCGTTCCCGCCGGAAGCGGGCAAAGAAGCGCATTACGCCGCTCCCGATTTCGATGACAGCAGCTGGAAACCGATCAAGGTTCCCACCAACTGGTGGACCGTTCCCGACTACGCTTACGATAAAATTTTCCGGAAAAGCCGCAAGACCAACCTGAAGGGACAGGCGTACAAGCAGCGGACGGAAAATCCCTATTGCAAAGGCTGGTACCGCAAGGAGATCACCCTGCCGGAAACGGTTTCCGGCCGGGTTTTGCTGGAATTCCATGCAGTCGGCTATGAGGCGGAGCTGTTCGTCAACGGGCCATCGGCCGGGCGGCATCACGGCGATTTCCACACCTGGCAGCCGGACATCACCCCTTTTATCAAGCCGGGGCGTAATATCATCGCTCTCCGCGTGCTGGCGGATGTCGGGCCGCATGACGAAATCTATCGGCATGTCTACGGAGCCGCCTGGCGCGACGTGGATATCAAGGGCGGTTTGTGGGATCACGTATTCCTGCTTGCCGACCGGTCGGAGAGCAGGATCGAGCGGATGCTGCTGACTTCCGATTCCAGGGGGAAACTGCGGCTCGACTACCGGATCGTCTATTCCGGCAAGACTCCGCTTACCGTGACGCCGGGGCTCGCGGTGAATCTTGCGGAACAGGGGGAAGCGGTTCCAGCCGCCGGTGAATTCCCGGCCATCACGCTCAAAATGGGCGTCAACGAGGGAACGTTGGAACAGAACTATTCCGGCGTAAAACCATGGGATACCGAGCGGCCGAACCTTTATTTTGCAACTCTCTATTTCCGCGCCGGCAAAGAGATTCACGCCGTCCGGGTGGAGCGGTTCGGATTCCGGGATTTCGCCGCCCGTGACGGCCAATTTTTCCTGAACGGCAAGCCGGTCTTCCTGCGGATGGAAACGGTTCAGTCCATGGGGTTCAGCGGCGACCGCGGCGATCCCTACGGCCGGGTGACCGGCTTCAAGAAAAAAGGATTGAATATTTTGCGGACCGCCCATCAACCGGTTACACCCCGGGTGTACGATGTCGCCGATGAGGTCGGCATGATGATTTACGACGAATGGGCGCTGGCGTTCCTGCCAAAGATCGATCCGGAGGTTTTTCCGAAGAATACGCTTGAAGAGCTGGAACAGTTCATTCTTCGCGACTACAACCGCCCCTCCGTGGTCATGTGGGTGCTGGGTAACGAGGTTTCCCACCGGAACGACCCGAATCTCAGGGATATGCTCGACCGCCAGGTGGCGCTGCTCCGTAAAATCGACCGGCAGAAGCGGCCCGTGGCGGCGTTCGCCGGAGTCGGCAACGTCTTTTCCTACGGCGAAAATAAGCTCGATACCGATATCGTCGACTTCCACATCTACACCGGCATCACCCGGCCCTGGAGCCAGTGGGACAACGACTTCCAGCGCCACTACGAAGCGGCGGCGAAAATCTACGGTAAAAACAAACCGGTGGTCATTTCCGAATCGATCGGCGGCGGCTGGGGGCTTCAACCGGATCCGAAATATGAACACGGTGATATCGACGCATACCTGGAACAGATCAACCGTTCTTTCTACTGGGGGAATCCCGGCGCGGCGGGTTACTCCGGCGCCATCGGAGTCAAGGCGGCGCTCGATCCGGTGCGAAACTGGCGTTACACTCAAAACCTGAACGGGATGCGCATTGTTGAAATGGCGCGGCAGGATCCCCGGATCGCCGGATTCGGCACTTGGATCGCCGAGATCAATACCCGGCAGTTTCCCCGCTGGAATCAGCCCGTCTATGCGGGGCTGCGTGTTTCTCCGCAGCGGCGCATCATGCGGCGGCAGTTCCTGACGCCCGGTGCGGAAGACCTGGATCTCTTTCTGCTCAATCAGGGAGCGGCGACGCTCGGCGACGCCTCCGTGAAAGTTGAACTCAAGCTGGGGGATCAATTGCTGAATCTCGGGAGCTGCTGTTTCGGCGCGATGGAGATTGGCGCGCGGCGAAATCTGCCGTTCCGGCTGGAACTGCCCGAAACCGCGCTTCCGGAAGCCGAATTGCGCCTTACGGTATTCGACGGCAACCGTGAATGCGGCCGGAACAGTTACGCGATCAGGCTGCATCCGCTCGGTGAAACGACCGCCCCCGCCGAGGTTGCGCGGCGCGTGCTGCTGTTGGCGAAACACCCTCAACTGGAGCAGATTCTGACCGATCTGCATATTCCTTACGGAATGTTTGAAAAAAATGCCCGGTATGACCGTTCCGGTCTTTTCATCCTGCCGCCGTCGGCCCGGCTTGACAAGGCGCAGGAGGCGGCCATCCGGCAACATGTCGAGAACGGCGGCCTGTTGCTGATCCTGGAGCAGGAATGCGGCGTGTTGCCGGTCTTCGGCGAATACCAGGTGACCGCCGATTACAACAGCATGGCGGAAATCATTGTGGAACAGCATCCTGCTTTCCGGAAACTGACCCAAGCCGACTTCGATATCTGGGCTGAAAACGAAGACGGAAACGTCATTACGAAAGTCATTCAGCCTCTGGATGATACCGCGCTCGCCGCTAAAGGGCGTTTCCTCGATGAACGCACCTGCGGCATGGCGGTCGGCGAAGCGAAAGCGGGGGAAGGGCGGCTCCTTCTTTCACAGGTAGAGGCGATCGGCCTTTGGAAGAAGAACGGCGGCGCCACCCGTTATCTGCGGAATCTGCTCGCCTATGCCGCAGGATCCGGTGAACTCTACGCCGGCGCCCGGCCGTTGAAAGCGAAGCTCCGCACCAACTACCCGATCGGGCACGAGCGGATCCGGCAACTGGATCTCTCACGCCACACTAACCGTTCTTTCCGCGACGAAACGGCCGGCGACGGCATAGGGGGCTGGACCGACCAGGGAGACAACGACTTCCGGGAGATGCCTCTCGGCAATCAGGAGGGCGCTGGAATTCCGTTCAAAATCATCGATCCCGCCGGGAACAAAGGAACTTCGTGCATCGTGCTTGGCAGCCGTTATTCGCCCGGTTGCCCCAGTGCGGTTCGAGGAATTCCGGTCGATGCCCGGTTGACGACGCTGTATTTTCTGCATACCGCCGGATACGGCGGCAGCGACGGAGTCTATGGCTTCTACCGGATCAACTATGAGGGGGGAACGCATGTGAATTTCAATCTGCTGGGCAATGACAATATCGCCAACTGGTGGAATCCTTCGCCGCTGCCCAACGCGATTCCCGCTTTTGTCCGGAAGAACGCGCTTGGGTATCCGATCGGCTTATTTGTCGCCCGCTGGTCGAATCCGTTCCCGGAACGCAAGATCGCGTCGCTCGATTTCTGCGCGGACGGGCAACAGGGGCCGATGCCGATTCTGGTCGCCGTTACCGGTGAACTGGTGCACCCGGAACCGCTGTCGCTGCTCGGCGCGTTCAATGAAAAACCGCACTGGGGATGCGCGGCCGACAACGGCG
>JAVBSA010000709.1:0-3202 GCA_031556915.1 Victivallis sp. | reverse complement strand
AATTTTTTACCCTCATTGAGATAAGGAACACGATTTATGGCTAAGGCAAAGAACAAAAAGCTCAATCAGGAACTCGAAAAAGCGATGTTGGGCGACGCCGGTTCGCTCGGTTACGAAATCGCCTCCCACTGGAAGCTGCTGCTCGGCCTCACGGTCGGCCTCGCAGTGCTGATCGCCGCCTTCTTCTGGACGGCGGAATACCGCCAGAAGAGCTCCCGCAAAGCCCAGCACGCGCTTGCCGCCGCCGAGACGGCGGAGGAACTTCGCGATGCGCTCAAAGCCAATCAAGACTCCAACGCAGCTCCCGCCGCCCGGCTGAAGCTCGCCCGGCTCCTGATGGCCGACAAGAAGTACGACGAAGCGATCGTGGAACTGAAACTCGCCGCTTCACAGGCGGGAACCGATCACCTCGGCGCAAGCGCCGAGCTTCAGGAAGGGTACGCCCTGGAACTCTCCGGCAAAACGGAAGAGGCGGCAAAAGTGTTCGCCGCCCTGAGCGCGAAGAAAAGCGCTCCCGGTGCGATCAAGGCCGAAAGCGCCTATTGCGCCGGCCGGCTGTTCGCCGCCCGCAAGGAGCTCAAGGAGGCGGCCGCCGTCCTGGATATGGCCAGGCAGACCGACCGCGCCGACGCCGGAACGTTCTGGAACGAAATGTCGCTGTCGCTCCTCCGCGCCATTCAGGCGGGCGAGTTCGGCGCCCTGTAAAAAAACAAGTGGAACTGACGCGCAAAACCGAATCGCTGATTCGCTCGCTGCATACCCGCCACGGGCGGCGCAAGGAGAAATTGTGCGTCTGCGAAGGCCTGCGGGCAGCCGGGGAATTGTATTCCCGCCGGCCCGATCTGCTCCGTTTCACGGTCGTCACCGAAGAGGCGAAACGGGAAATTGCGATCCCGGGCGAAATCTGCGTGGTTCCGGCGGAGAAATTCCGCCTCCTCGCCGATACGGTCAATTCGCAGGGAATCCTCGCCGTGGCGGAGATTCCGGCGGAGCCCGGCGCCGAACTCGCGCCCCGCGATCCCTTTCTCCTGGCGCTCGACCGCCTCGGCGACCCGGGCAATTTCGGAACCGTCTGCCGGACGCTCCGCGCGGCGGGGCTCACGGAGCTGTGGTACACCAAAGGGTCGATCGATCCCTACGGCGACAAAGCGATCCGTTCGGCGATGGGAGCTCAATTTGCACTCACGCTGCGGAGTTTCGAAGATCTCGAAGCACTCAAGAAGCAGGCGGAGGAATTCGGTTACGGCGAAATCTACCTCACCGATCCGCACGGCGGTGAAAGCTGTTTCCGTTCGGCGGGGCTGTTCGATAAAAGCGTCATCGTAATCGGCGGCGAAGCCAACGGCGTAACCGACCTCGCCGGGGTGAAGCATGTCAATATCCCCATGCCGGGCGATTACGAATCCCTGAACGCCGCCCAGGCGGCCACCATTTTCCTTTTTGAATATGTAAGAAGGATCACAAATTAAAATGTCGTTCTGGACCCAAATCTACATTCTCGTTTTCCTGGCCGGTGCGGTCAGCGCATTGCTGCTGACGCCGATCGCCGGTATTCTCGCACGAAAATTCGACTTCATGGACCGCCCCCAGAGCAACCATAAAGGGCACGCCAAAGAGACTCCGCTCCTCGGCGGGCTCGCCATGTTCGCGGGGTGGGCCCTCTGCCTCGGCGCGGGGGCCGCTTTGCTCCTCTGGCCGCAGGAAGTTTTCTTCAGCGAAGGGCTGGCGGAAGGATTCCATTCCAAGCTGCCGCAGCTCGCCGTTCTGATGACCGGCGCGTTTTTCGCCATGCTGCTGGGGTTGATCGACGACAAATGGGCGCTTTCGGCGCAGATGAAATTCGGCGGGCAATTCCTGATCGCGCTGCTGGTGGTCGCCTTCGGCGACGTCCGGGTCAATATTTTCATCACCAACCCGGTCCTGGTCTGGTCGGCGTCTGTCTTCTGGATCATGCTGCTGATGAATTCCATCAATTTCTTCGACAATATGGATGGACTCGCCGCCGGAACCATCTCGATCGCCATGGCCTTCTTCTCCGTGATCGCGGCGCTGAACCAACAGTATTTCATCGCCTCCTTCGCGGCGCTCTCCTGCGGAATCGGGTGCGGCTTCTGGTTCTACAACAATTCGCCCGCCACGATCTTCATGGGGGATTCCGGCAGCCACTTCCTCGGCTATCTCGCGGCGGTGACTTCCGCGGGCGTCACCTGGTTCGGAATCGATTTCTCCCTCTCGCGCTTCCCGATCCTGATGCCGCTCTTCATCCTGGCGCTGCCGCTTTTCGACACTGCCATGGTGGTGCTGATCCGCACCCTCAACGGCAAACCCTTCTGGATCGGCGACCATAACCACATTTCACACCGTTTCGTGCGCATGGGCCTTTCACGCAAACGCGCGGTGCTGCTGGTGCACATCATGGCGCTGGCCATCGGGCTTGGAATCCTGCCGGTTTACTGGGGCGATTTCCGCACCGCATCGATCCTGGTCGCCCAGGCGCTTCTCTTTTTGCTCGTCATCACCATTTTGCAATTCGCCCTCTCCGACCGGCAGAACACCCGTGAACCATCCAAACAGGAGACCCCCAAATGAGCAATGCCAGCAGAAAACGCCCTTCCTGGGACCAGTATTTCATGGATATCGCCCAGGTTGCGGCCAGCCGGAGCAACTGCACCCGGCGGCAGGTGGCCGCCGTCCTCGTCAAAGACTGCCGGATCATCTCGACCGGATATAACGGAACCCCGCGCGGAGTCAAAAATTGTTCCGACGGCGGATGCCCCCGCTGCAACTCCGACGCGCCGTCCGGAACCAACCTCAATCAGTGCCTCTGCAGCCACGCCGAAGAAAATTCAATCGTCCAGGCCGCCTATCACGGAATCGCCGTCAAGGGCGCAACCCTCTACACCACCTTCAGCCCCTGTCTGCTGTGCGCAAAAATGATCATCAACGCCGGAATCACCGAAGTGGTTTACGACCAGCGCTATTCGATCGACGACGTCTCCACCGCGCTGCTCCGCGAAGCGGGCGTAATCATCCGTCCGATGGACGGTCTGGCGGAATACAACCGGGAGTTCGTCCGGCTCCGCCGGACGACCAGCGGTTCGCCGCTGGACCGCGCCCCGGTACGACCGGGAGCGGGGTACGATTTTTGTGTTTCGCGTTGCGAAAAACAAAAATCGGAAACAGGATCAATTCGACTTAAGAG
>JAVBSA010000545.1:0-3147 GCA_031556915.1 Victivallis sp. | reverse complement strand
GGTAGGGGCTGCCCCGGATGAAGTTGCAGCCGAGATCGCGTAGGATCTGCAGATCCTCCAGGCGCAGCACGTCGTTCATTGCGGGGCCGAATTGCGGGTGGACATCGTGCCGGTTGTATCCAACCAGGCGGATCTCTTTGTTGTTCAATAAGAAACGACCATTGTTGCAGGTGAATGTGCGCAGCCCGAAACGCTCGGTGATCGCATCCTCTCCGGCGGAGAGCGTTACGGTATGGAGCCGCGGATTTTCCGGCGACCAGGGCGCGGGGTCCGGCAGCATTGCATCGATGACGAAGCGGTCCCCGGCAAAATGGACCGCCTCCGCTTCGCGCGGCAGTTCACCGTCGAACGCGATCCAGATGGGGGCGGGAGCTTTTTTCAGAGTGCCGGTCAGCCGGATTTTCCCGGCAAGGTGAACGGTCTCGACCTTCACCCGGCCGAAAACAGGACCCGCCGGAACCGTCTCCAACGTCACCGAGCGGTAGATCCCGCCGTAACCGTAGAAGTCGAAATAAGGATGAAACAGCGCGGTGTCGGCCGGATTGAACCGGTTGTCGATCAGAATCAGCAGGGCATTGACGCTTTGAGGGCCGGAATCGAACTCATACTCCTGAACCGAATAGGGCAGTTCGTTCACCCCGACCGGCGTACCGTTCCAGAAAATCCTGCCTCTCAGGCCGAGTGCGCCGATCCGCAGCCTGAGGCGGCTGCCGGGAACCGTGTTCACGCTCCGGCAATAGGCGCCGACGCCGCGTTTTCCGGCGTGCCGGGGCGCGGCGTCGAAGCAGCCGGGAACGGCGGCTAGTTCATCGAAGACGATTCCGGCGGGGGAAATCTGCTCGAGCGGCGGAAGCGCGTCTCCGAGGTACTTGAAACTCCAGACGCCGTCAAGAGATTGCACATTGCGGGCCGGGTAGTGCGGATAACAGTTCATAATGATACAGCTTTCAAGATTTGGGAGAAACGGGAATCCTTTGTAATTTCACAGTGTCCGAGCAAAGAAACATCCAGCTCAATCGGCAAATCACCGGGAGCGGCGACGGTCAGCTCCGTCACTTGCCCGTTCCGCCGCATTGCGACCGAAACAGAGCAATCCGTGTCTACGGCGACTCTGCCGGAGGCGTTTGCGAGACCGCAGAGATTCGGGCGGATCAGCAAAAATCCGTCGCACAGCGTCTCATGCTTCACCCCCAGGATATCGTGGTGCATGAAATAAGCAACGGACGCCCCCCAGGCGTGGCACAAGCTGGACCGCCGCCCCCACTCTTCACTGGTGGTGCGGTCGCCATGCGCCGCCATATCGCGCCAATACTGCCGGATGACCTGCAGCGCTTCGGTTCCGCCGCCGTTTTCAAACAGTCCTGCGAGCAGATAGAACGCCGGCCACGGGGTATTGCAGGGCATCACCCACGGTTCTTTCTCACGATCTGCTCCGGCTTCGGTACAGAAGGAAGGAACCCGGACGCTCCTATAGACGCGCGGATACTCTTTGCGCAGCGTGTGTTTCAGCATGCCGAGCGTCGCGTCCGGCAGCCGGTGGATTCCGGCAAACGCGGCATACGCCTGAGTGCTCTGCGACAGGAACGGGGGCCGCCAACTGCGGAGGCGGACCGGGCGCAGGGGCATCCCGAGTTCACCCGCCACCGCCGCTTGCGGGTGAAAATTTCCCCCGTCGGCGCGGCGCAGGAAGAGTTCCCAGTTCTGATGGCTCCACGGTATTTCAAAGCGGATATGATTGAAACCGGGCGCGAGCGGCAATTCCAATTGTTCCGGCTGGTACATCGGCTCTCTGCTCCAGGTCGCGAGCCGCGGGTTGTCCCGGATCAATTCGCCGTTGACATAGAGTTTGAACCCGGCATAATCGGCGACTTCCAGCGGAACGGCTTCAAAATGACCGGCGGGAAGGTCGAATTCGAGGACTCCGGTTTTCCCGTTCCAACTGCCCAGTTCGCATGAGAAGTTGACGGTCAGGAATTCATTGCCGGAACGGAGCAGATTATCGGCGAAACAGTTTGGGAGCGTCGTATGAGAGAGTTTTTCCGCAATGACCGCGCCGAGCGTCTTGCTCCGGTGCGGGAAGGAGGTTTTCTTCAGCAATGCAGAGATTTCTTCAAAATCGGACAATGCCTTGAAATACAGCATATTCAGCCCTGTTGAAGTTCCCCTCTTCGCCAGCTCGAAGGTGTTATCGAGATAGACGAAATCCGGAACATCCGCTTCGACATGCAGCAACCCGTCCGGACGTTCCAGTTTCTTCATGCCGTCCAAAATGTGTTCCAATACGGGATAAAGCCCGGCGAGCAATTCCAGGTCTCCGCTTGTCCGGTAGTAGTGCAGCAGAAACGAAAAAAACAGCAACGTATAATCCGGAACCGCCCCGGCGCCGCAAATCGACGGCGAGTAAAGCTGGCCGTCGTTCCGCAGCCCGGCAGCGTATTGCCGCAGACATTTTCTCGTCAGGTCGCGCACCCCGAAGAGGCCGAGCGCTGCGCGGGAGGAAATCAGGGCATCCATCCATTGTTCCTGGTCGCGGTGCGGACAATCGGTGTAGATATCCTCCATGCATAGCTTCAAGGTTTCGGCCGACATCGTGAAAAGCTGATTCAACAGCGGGTCCGGCGAATGGAAGCTGCCGGTCTCTTCAACCGGATAGGTGTATTCCCGGAACGCCAATCTGAAATCCTCCCGTTTCACGCCGCGGACCCTGACGTAACGCCCGGCGCGCTTATGGTGGCTTTTCCACGCGAACGGGCTCCGGAGGTTCAACAGCCGGTCGTCATACATAACCGGGGAACCGTGGGGGATGCTCCAGCCGCTGTCGAAAGCCTCGATATATTCGACGGTCACTGTACCGGCCGCGATCCCGGAGAGCTCCACCCTGCCGTAGCGAAGCAGCCCGAAATCCGCCAGAACGGCTCCGTCCTCTTCGACCGACAATTCGATCGGCGTTCGCGTCTTCTCCTCGAAAAGCGGAATCGGGCGCGGCTCGAATTGCCCCGCGGGAATCCTTGTCCGGGTTGCCCGGGCAGGGGGGCAACCGCCGGGGAAAACTCCGTCGCGCCATTGATCCTCCCGCCGGGAAAAGTCGACATATTCGGCATATCCGGTTCCGGAGTTGAGCGGCGCATTGGAGCAATAGCTCCTGAA
>JAVBSA010000378.1:0-5605 GCA_031556915.1 Victivallis sp. | reverse complement strand
TATGTGGTAAACACAACCATCAGGAGGTCCGATTATGCTCTTTGAACGCGAAATCCCCGTGTTGTACCAAGCCGAACTGATCGTCGCCGGCGGCGGCGTCACCGGCGTGGCCGCCGCCGTCGCCGCCGCCCGGCGGGGAGTGAAAACACTGCTGCTCGAACGCGGCGGCGCCCTCGGCGGCGTGGCGACGGCGGGGCTCTGCAACATTCTGCTCGGCGGACGGCGCTGCCTGCCGGAAAAAGGAGCGCGGAAAGTCCGCTGCGTCGGTGGAATTTTCGAGGAAATCTCCGACCGCCTGATTCGAAACGGCGGCGCGGTGGACCCGGACGCCATTCCGCAGGAGGGCAATCCCCACGGCTGGTCGCACGGCAGTTGCGCCGACGGGCTGGTGGTGGACAATGAAGCGCTGAAACGCCTGCTCGACGAACTTTGCTGCGAAAGCGGCGTCCGGGTCCTCTATTTCACCGAAATCGTCGGTGCGGAACGCGACGGGAACCGGATCGCCTCGCTCGTTTGCCACAACAAGAGCGGCCTCTTTGCCGCCGCCGCCCGCACCGTCATCGACTGCACCGGCGATGCCGAGGTGGCGATGGCGGCGGGGGTGCCGACGGAACTGGGGCGGAACAACTCGGGAGCGACCGCGCCGACTTCGGTACTGATGCTGGTCGAGGGAGTGGAGCGCGAAAAAATCTTTGCCTATCTGGAACCCGACTGGTACGGGCGCTTCCGTTTTCGCGGCCTCATCCGCGAGCTCCGGGAACAGGGGATATGGAACTGGCCGTACGAAATCTTCATTTCCATGCAGCTGGTTCGCCCGGATGTCTTTCTCATCAACACCGTGCGCCAGGTCGGCGTAAACGGCGTCGACGGCGAATCCCTGAGCGAAGCCATGCGCTCCGGACGCGCCGAATGCGCCGCGTTGTTTGAAGTGATGCGCCGCCATATACCCGGATTCGCCAACGCTTCGATCCGTCAGATCGCCGATATTGTGGGAGTGCGCGAAACCCGGCGGATCAAGGGCGATTTCGTACTGACCGCCGCCGCGCTGGAGGGCGACGACGACTTCCCGGACACCATCACCTACAGCGGTTACGGCGCCTGGGACCTGCCGGATCCGAACCGCCCGAGCCACCAGCCGCGGGAGAACCGCAAACTGCGCGAATTCATTCCCATTCCCTATCGGGTCATGGTCCCGCCGGCGATCGAAAACCTGCTGGTCGCGGGCCGTTCGATCAGCGTCGAGCGCGATGTCCTCGGCCCCTTGCGGGTGATGGCTCCGTGTGCCGGAATGGGGCAGGCGGCAGGAACCGCCGCCGCGCTGGTGCTGGAGACTGGGCGCACCTTTGCCGATATCGACATTTCCGAATTGCGCCGCCGCCTGCGGGAAGCGGGGGCGGTCGTCAGTATTTAATCAGGTCAACCCCGGCGATGTCATATTCGACGGGGTAGCTCTCCTGAAAGTTTTCACGGTATTTCGACAGTGACTGGAAGCCGAGCGCGAAGCCGGCGATCCGGTCGAGGTCGAGCGTGAACAAGGGATCGTCCGGCACCGAATCGTAGTAGACGAAGTAGGAAAACACATACAGCAATTCGTGTTCTCCCGGCGTCTCGACCAGAATCCGGGTGCTGTTATAGCGCGATCCCTGCGGTTCGGTCAAGGTCGCCATAAACCAAGAGCCGGGGCGCGTCGATTTGACCCGGAGTTTGATCCGCAGCGCATCGAATCCGCGCCAGTCGAGCATCGCAGATTGATTCGGCAATTCCTTCAGCGACGGCCAGAACATCCTGGCGCCGGGGGCGAGAAAGTCGATCCTGAAACTGGAACCGTGAATCTGCGGATTCACCAGCTCCCGGGAGTAGCCGCCCGTCTGCCAGCGCAACTGCGCCGGAGGAACTTCGAAGGCGGGAACGATTCTGGCCGGTTTCAGCGCTTCATACCGGAGCGCGAAGTTCAACGCCGCCGGAGCGGCTCCCGGCATGGAGAAGCGCAACGTCGCTTCGCGCCTGCCGAGGTCGGATTCGGCCGGCGCGGTCAGTTGAAAGCGCACCGTGCCGAAATCGCCCGGTTTGACCGTCACTTCGGAGCCGGCGGCCTCAAGCAGCCAATCGCCCTCCAGGCATGCGGCCACCTTGCCGGAGACAGTCTTTTCGCCGAAGTTCCAGATCCGTGCCTCGCCGGTCAATACCGTGCCGGGATCGACCTCGTAGGCGGGAGTGCCCATATCGTAGGCGGGTTCGGGGATGACGCGGGGCTCGATGACGACCGTTTCAGGCAGCGGCGGCGCGGCCATCGGGCGCGGAAGCGCCAGGCAGGGATAATCGTCCGGGAATTCCCCGGCTTGCAGATACCGGGTGTCCGAGCCCGTGGCAAGCTCGATTTCTCCCAGCGCCTCGCCGCTTGCGATCACTTCGCCGGTGGAACAGGTGTAGGTGTAGCGCCCGCGTGCTTTTACCCGGATTGCGCCGGGAGTTTTCGTCGGGCAGATCACCAGCGTCCGCCTCCCTTTGCCGGTGTCGAAGAGATGGGTCCGCACGTCGCCCGCAACTTGCGACCCGAGATAGATGCCGTTGCCGAACTGCGCGTTGGCGGTCGCCAGCGCGGCGAAGCGCAGAGTCGGGTTGAAGTCGCGGTCGAGAATCGAACCGCACGCCCAATAGAAACGCCAGATGAAAAAGTAGGCCTTTTCGCACCCGGAAGCCAGGGTTTCGGCGTAGATCGAACCGAGCAATGAGGCGGTTCGGCGCGACGACTCCTCAGGGTAATCGCGCTTGTCGCCGACCTGCCACGCGGGCAGGTGGAGGCCGGTCTCGGTGGCGTGGGCCGGGCGGAGGAGGCCGCGTTGGCGGCTGGCCAGATAGCGATTCAGCGCCTCGCCCCCGGCGTAGCTGTGGAGATTGTCGAAATCATAGTATCCCGCCACACCGGATTCGTTCAGAATCCGCCGGAACCCCGGCGTGGAGGTGGCGAAAGCGCCGAGCAGAATCTTCGCATCGGGATCGTGCCGCCGGATCGCCAGTGCCGCCGCTTTGGCGAAAGCGGCGTATTCCCAGGCGGTTCCTTCATAGAAGTTGCGCAGATCCATTTCATTGTAAATTTCCCAGGCGTCGAGATAGGGCCCGGCCGCCCGCGCCGCCGCCTCGATGACGCGATAGCTGTCGGCGAGCCGGTCGGGAGTCCGCAAAGATTTGCCGTCACGCCCGACCTCTTTCGGCATATTCTGAAAGAAGGCGCAGACGTTCAATCCCGCCTGGTGCGCCGCCTTCAGCGCCTCCAAAGTTCGCGGCTCGTCGAAAACGAATCCGCCATCGGCTTTTCGCCGGATGCCTCTTGAAAGCGTCACCCGTTCGCGGACGTTGCGAACCCCCGCCATCACCGCGAGGTCGGCGCTGCGTTTCAGGATTTCAATCCGGCGGGGCAGGTCGTTCGGCAGGTCCGTCGAAGTGGCCATCGCGTAATCGACTCCGAGGCGGGAGTTGCGGTCGTTCGGATATTCGGCGGGGACCACCGGGAAACCGCCGATGCGCTCTCCTCCCCGATAGATATCGTAGTAGCCGCAGGGCAGAAGCCCCGTGGCCGGAATGGCGGTTTCGCGCCCCAGTTGATCGACCAGGCGGAGCGCTTCCCCGCCGGATACCGGAAGTTCCACCCGCTGACGATCGGTGTAGACATTCTCGGCTCCGAACGAAAGAAGCGGCAGCAGACAATAAAAAAGAAGCGTTTTTTTCATGACAGGCTCTCCTTGCAGGGGGGGTGATAATTGCCGTTTTTGCCGCCGTAGCGGAGGTATCCGCGCCAGGCCATAACGAGGCAGGCGGTGCCGAGCAGGGTAAAAAACAGATCCCAGACGTAGAGGTAGCGGTAGCTGCCGAGCAAGTCGAGAAACCAGCCGCTCAACCCGGAAACCGTGATCATCAGCACCGCGCGGATCATCACCCCGGCGGAGCTGAACTGCCCGTACTTCTCGTTCGGCAGAATTTTCATGTGCATCGGCAGGAAACTCGCGGTTTGCAGCACGTAAACCAACGCCAGCACAATCGTCATGCCGAGGAAGGAATGGTAGTCTCTCACCAGGAAGAATCCGATCACATTCGCCGCCGAAATAAAGAGCCCGCCGATGATGTAAAGCTTCAGCGGGTGAATCCGGTCGGCCAGCATCCCAACCGGCAGCATCAACACGAAGATGGTCACCGAATAGTAGCTGACCGCCACGCCGTAGTCGCCGACCGGAATATTCAGTTCTTTCGTCGCGAACAGCACGTTGAAGACGCTGCGGCAGGAACCCGAAACCGTGTTGATCGCAACTCCGGCGAAAAACCAGAGGTAGAAGGGGATGCTGTAACAGTCGCGCACATAGAGTTTCAGGTTGGCGATCAGGCCGGCCCGTTTGGTTTTTTCTTCAACCGGCGGGTATTCTCCCTCTTTGATCCGCAGGCACATCGTGGTCATTCCGACGATGTAGAGCAACCCGATGGCGGTAAAAATCCACGGCATATAGTCGGCTGTGAAGCGCATCGCATAACGCTGAAACAGAAACACCGCCACCACCCCGACCATCCGGAAGAGCGCCATGAACCGCCCGATGAATTGCGGCGGCACCACGTCGTTGAAGATATAGTAGAGCACCGAGGTACAGAAGATGTCGAAGATCTTGTAGGAAAAGGTCAGGACCGCCGCAACCGAAATCACCACCGCCGAGGTGGAGAACGCGCCGCGGAGCAAGGCGTCCGACAGGTAAGAACCGATCTCGCCGCTCCACCCGAGCAGCGTTAGGAACAACCCGACGAAGGGGGCCGAGAAGAGAAGGTACGGCCTCCTGCGTCCCCATTTGCTCCGTGTCCGGTCGCTGGCGGTGCTGATGATCGGGCAGAGCACCAGATAGACCAACTCCGGCATGGTCACCACCAGGAGTGAAATGAGTTTGTTCGACGCCCCGAAACGGTCGAGCAGCAGCGGCAGCAGCTGCGGCATCAGCTGCTCCATCAGGGTGTAGCAGAAGTCGCCCCAGAGGAGCCAGCAGAACAGCGCCGCCAACGCCCCTTTCGTGTAAGTGAGAGTGCCGGCGCGGAACAGTGTCATCTTATTCGCCCTTCAAGGTGAATTTGCCCGGCAGCGGCGCGGTGAAAACCACCCGGTTGCCCTCCCGGCGGAACTCGCCGGCTCCGGTGACGGCACCGACCGGAAAGGGAGCGACCAGTTCGACCCTGCCCGGGCCCGTGAAACTCTTTTCGACGCGCGGGGTCAGCCACATGGCGTCGTCGCGCGTCGCATTTCCGCGGGGACCCGCCCCGACGCAGAGAACAAGGGTGATTGTTTCCCCTGCCAGCGGGGTCAGGTCCAATTCAAAATCGCGCGGCAGATTCTGCGCCCGGTCAAAGTTGCGGCAGTCGTAATAGGCGCTGTGCCGCAGAGTTTTTCCGGCGGCGGAGGCTTCGACGGTGAACTCCGCGCCGTCGCTTGCTCCCGCGCCCAAAGCTGTGCCGTGCATCATGATCTGCGCCGTGAACCGGCTGCCGCCGGCCGGGAGTTCCACCTTCCACTCCGCGCGCATGTCGCCGGTGGCGACGGCCTGGGCGATGTCGTTGACGGTTTCGCCGGTGGCGCGGG
>JAVBSA010000184.1:0-17242 GCA_031556915.1 Victivallis sp. | reverse complement strand
TATTTCCTGGATATCAATATGAAAAAGAACAGATTCTGGCTTTCCGCCGTCGCCCTGCTGACCGCAACCCTGCTCCCGGCTGACGAGTGGAACATCAAGACCGTCAACGGGGTGCCGCGCATGGCGCGCAACGGGGAAATTGAAATAAACTTCATCTTCTGCGCCGCCCGCATCGACCGCGGCAACAAGGTCGAAATCGAGAGCGTCACGGCAGAGGTCGATATCGCCAAGAATCATGGCGTCAAAATATATTCCATCGGTATGATGCCGTTTTGGAACGGCCCGGATGACCCCAAGGCCGCCGCCTACGCCGACCACATCGTCGAACAGGTGCTCAAACATGATCCCGACGCCTTTTTCTGGCCCCGCGTCACACTCGGCCACTGGTATCCCAACGACGACATGCGCGAAATGAATCTCTCCGCCGATGGCAGCCGTGACCAGGTTTCCGTCGCCAACCCCAACTACCGCAAACGCGCCGCCGAAGCGATGCGCAACTTCATCCGTTACATGGAGAAAAAGTACGGCAGACACATGGCCGGCTACCACGCCGCCGGCGCCCATCACGGAGAATTCCAATATTGCAACTTCGGCCGCTACGGAAACCTCTTCGGTTACGATGAAGGAACCGTCTCCGCTTTCCGCAAGTTCATAACGGAGAAATACAAAGGCGATGTGGAGGCGCTCCGCAAAGCATGGAACAAGCACAATCTCACCTTCAAGCAGGTGATGGTGCCCCCGCCCTTCATGCGCTACGGCGACGAGACCCGCATCTTCCACAATCCCCGCACCGAACAGCCGGCGATTGATTTCAACGAATTCCTCAACAGCGACATGGCGCAGTTCATTCTGGAGATGGTGCGCGTCGTCCGCGAGGAGTGCGGCAAGACTCGCCTTACCGGAGTTTTCTACGGTTACTTGTTTGAATGCATGCCGCAGGGAAACGGCCCCTCGCAGTCGGGTCACTTCGGTCTCGCCAAGCTGATCAATTCGCCCGATATCGACATGCTCTGCGGACCGTACAGCTACTCCAACCAGGCTCGTGTGTCCGGCGCTCCGCAATTCACCCACACGGTCGGAGAATCCGTCACCGCCGCGGGAAAGATCTGGTGCAACGAAGATGACACCGCCACCCACATTTCCATGAAGCAGCGCATTCCCGAAGACGGCAGCCACCGCGCCGCCTTCGACCGGACGCTGGAAGAAACCAGGTCGCTCATCCGCCGCAACCTGATCTTCAACATCGCCCGCAACTACGGCGTCTGGTGGTTCGACCACCATTCCAAAGGCATGTGGAACGATCCCGAACTCTGGACGGAGAAAACCTTTGCCGACAAGATCGAGGCGCCCACGCTCAACGATCCCGAGCCCTACAAGGCGGACGTCGTGCTCACTTTTGATGAAAAAAATGCTAATTTCATCGTCTCCAACGCCAGTATCCGCCTGATGCTTGAGGGAGGACTTTCCGTGATGCGCGACCGGGTCAACCGTTCCGGCTGCACCTCCGGCACCTGGCTCCTCAACGACATCGTTGCGGGCAGGGAGCTCAACAGCAAGCTCGACGTCCACTGTAACGCCATCGCGCTGACCGCCGTCGAACGGCGCGCCCTCCGCGAACGTGCCGACCGCATCCCGACCGTCTGGATGTGGGTCCCCGGCTACATCGATATCGACAAAAACGAGTTTTCCACCAAGACGATCGAGGAGGTCACCGGCTTCAAAGTGCGGCAGGTCAAACCCGACACCTGGACGGTCTGGGCCCGCCCTGAAGGGTTCGACTACGGGATGCCCGACCACTACGGCTGGGGCAAAACGCTCGACCCGGTTTTCGCCCCCGTCCCGGAGAAGGGCGATCTTGTGCTCGCCTACTGGCGCGACCTTTACGGCACTCCGGCGATTGTCCTCCGTCCCGGCAAGGACGGCAAGCCTTTCTCGGTCTTCTGCGGCGCGGTCGATATTCCCGCCCCGGTGATTCGCGCGCTCGCCCGTAAAGCCGGAGCAGACATCTACTGTTCGCGCAATGCCGGCATCCACAAAGGGCGCGATTTCGTGGCCATCACCGCCAATGAACCGGGCCTCTACGACCTCAACGTCGGCGGCACGGAGGAGTGGTTCAACGCCGACAGCGGCGAAACCCTCGGCTTCGGTCCGCAGCTGAAACTGAATCTCAAGTGGGCGGAAACTCTCATAGCCTGCAAGAAAAGCATGCTTGACAAAATTCGCTGAATACAAAGGAATCTCATAATGAATCACAAACGATTTTTTGCCATACTCTGTTCGTTCGGCGCATTGACCGCCTTTGCCGAATACGGCTATGACCGGCCGCCCATCGTCCGTTACAACACCTCCGGCAAAGAGGGATACGCCGGCCATCTCTGCCACGGTCACTGCATCTACGGCCACGATGTGCGCATTTCCAAAAAGCAGAATGTCGAAACGACCGGGGACGGGATGACCTTCAACGGCAAGGATTCGATCTGCGTTTTCAGTATTCCGTGGCTCTACCCCGGTACTCCACTCTCGACAACCATCGCCGTCGATGTGACCGTCAATGAATCCGGCAAACGCGGGGTCATCGCGGGGCGCACCGGGTGGGACAATTCGATCGGCGTCCGGGCTGACGGCAAAGTCTTCTTCAACTGCTTCGGCAGGGACGGGAAAACCGTCAAAGAACTGGTTTCGCCGCAGGCGATCGAAGTCGGCAAGCGTTACCGCATCGCCGGCGTGCTCGACTGTTCCCGCGACAACCAGACTTATATGGAACTCTATCTCAACGGCGATCTTGTTGACGCCGACGTGCTCCCCGCACAGCCCCGCGAATACAGCCGCGACTTCTATCTCGGCGGCATCGCGGTGAATAACGACGGTTCGGTGCGCGGTCCGTTGGCCTGCACAATGCATGAGCTCAACTTCTTCTACAAAGACCTCACCCGCACCGAAATCTGCCAGCTTGCCGGGACCATCGACAAGAGCTCGTGGAACGCATACAAACCGCTCGTCGAATACGGCAAGACCATTCCCGACAAGGAAATCACCGCCGACGGAGTGACGGCCCAGTTCTTCCGGATGCCGACCGCCCCGGAGTCGATGACCGTCACCGCGTTGGTCAAGGTCAATGAGATTCCCAAGACCGGCGGCGTCATCGCCGGCCGGCCGGGGTTCGACTCCGCGCTCAATCTCCGCTCCGACGGCCGTTTCGGAATCTCCGTCTGGAACGCCGCCAGGACCGACAGCCTGAATTCGCCGAGCAAGACCGTCGCAAAACCCGGGGAAACCTACCGAGTGACCGCCGTCCTGCATTCCCGCGATGTGGAAACGGTTGTTTCGCTCTTCGTCAACGGCAAGCTGGAGACGCAGGAAGCGATCTCCGACAAAATATTCCCCTATGGCAAAGATTTCTGCATCAAAGGAATCCCCGACAAGCAAGGTCTCCGCGGCGCGCTCAACTGCGAACTTGTCGACTGCCGCGCCTACGGTATCGCGTTCACGCCGGAAGAAGCGGCGGCAATGTAAAATAAGGATTCCCCTCAGCATTATGAAAAAGCAGCAGAAAACTGTCATCCATGTCATCTTGAACTCCCACCTCGACCCGATCTGGCTTTGGAAACTCGAACAGGGAATCGACGAGGTGCTCGCCACCGCCCGCACCGCGGGCGATCTTCTTGACGATTATCCGGAGATCCACCTCACCCGCGGGGAATCGTGGTTCTACGAGACGGTCGAACTCCATGATCCGGCCACCTTTGCGCGGCTCAAGGCGCACATCGTAAACGGCCGTCTCCACGTGGTCGGCGGCTGGTACGTCCAGCCCGACTGCAATCTCGCGTCGCCGGAAAGTTACCGCAAACACGGCGAAATCGCCGGAACCTATTTCCGCGAAAAATTCGGCGTTGAAATCAGGACCGGCTACAACGTCGACAGCTTCGGCCACGGCGCGTTCCTACCGGATTTCTACCGGGAAGCCGGGATCGTCAACTACTGTTTTCTGCGACCGATGCCCCATGAGCTGAAGCTGCCCGGCGAAGTTTGCCGCTGGCGCTCGCCCAACGGCGCGGAGCTGCTGGCCGCCCGGATTCATGAGGGTTACAACTCCCACCCGGAGTGCATCGCCGACCAGTTGAAAACCATCGTCGGCACCGTCAATCCGGCAATCGGCCACGTGATGTTTTTCTGCGGACTCGGCGATCACGGCGCCGGGCCGACCCGCAACGAAATCGATTACCTCCTCGCGCACCGTTATGACCGCGACGACGTGGAAATCCGGTTCAGCCACCCCGATGCGTTTTTTGAAGAAGTGCGCCGCTCCGGAGCCGAGCTGCCGGTATTCACCGGCGAACTTCAGCATCACGCCGTCGGCTGTTACACCGCTAATTCGGAAATCAAACGCTCGGTCCGGCTGGCGGAGAACAAACTGATTCAGGCGGAAAAATACCTGTCCCCGGCAGTGGCCGAATCGTGCTGGAAAAAGGTTCTGTTTGCCACATTTCACGATGTGCTTGCCGGAAGCTCGGTTGCCTCCAGTTGTCAGCGGATTTACGATATGCTCGGCTCGGTGCGGCAAGTCGCCGCCGATGCGGTAAGCCGGAAGATCCGGCGCAGAAACGTCCGTTTTCGACCCGAACCGTTACAGCGGCTGATCCTGGACAACACCGGCGGGGAAACCTACCGCGGGTTGTTTGAATTTGAACCGTGGGTTTCGTGGGTCTGTTCCTGGCGGCGCAACCCGTTCACCATCATCCGGCTGTTTGATGAAAAGGGCAAACGGATTCCGCTCCAGCCGCTGCCGCACGAAGCGGCAACGCTCGCGATGGCCCACTTCGCCATTCCGCTGGAGCTACCGCCGGGAAAGCGCAAAATCATCCGCTTCGATTACGAAGGAGATCGGGAGGCAAAACTTCCGGCGGTTCCCGACACGGAAATCCGTGCGGACGGTTTCCGGTCGCTGAAACGCGGCAGCATGGAATATTTCGATACGCCGCTCCGGATCGATGTCATCAGCGACTCAAGCGACACCTGGAGCCACGGGATCCATGCTTATCCGGTCAATGCGGAGTACCGTTTTATGCAGAAAGGCAAATTCCGGAAGCATTTCTCCGGTCCGCTGATTGCGGAGTCGATCGGGGCATTCCACGACCGGCGCGGCAACACGCTGCAGGTTGCGCTCCGGACGGAAAAGGATCTGCCCGGCATCCGTCTGCGCTTCCGGCTCCGCTGGAGCGGTGCGCGCAAACTGCTGAAATTGGTGCTGAAACCGGCGTTTCCGGTCACGGAGCGGATCGATGGCGCCTCCGGTGGCGAAATCAGCCGCCCTCTCGACGGCAAGGAATTTCCCTTTTTCAACACCATCTGCCTGAAAGGGGAAAAGCAGTCGCTGGCGGTGATCAGCAAAGACTGTTTCGGCGCCGATGTCCAGCCGGACGGGACGCTGCGGCTCACGCTGTTGCGGACTCCGTTTTATGCGAACCATGACCCCTACTCGGTGCCGGAGCTCAACTTCTACCCGGTCACGGATCAAGGCGAGCATGAGTATGAAATCGTCATCCTGGCCGATCCCGAAGCCGGGGAAATCCGGAATGAAACCGTCCGCCAGACGGAACCGGTCGTCTTTTCGGAAACGACTTTCGGCGTCAATCGCTGGCCAAAGGACAAATACGCCACCATAAACGGCACAAAAAAACTTGCCGTCACCAATGTCGATTGAGAAATGGTAGTTATCCGCACAGGGTCACTTTGCAGCATTTTATGCTGAATCCTCCATACGCTTTTAAAAGCAGCCGGGAAGGCGAGACTACCCAACGCCTTGCGGTCTGGAGTCTCTATCCGCGGTACCCTGTCCTGCGGCCGACGTATCGGAGGAGCGGGCCGCGAAGCGGAACGCCCGGAGGAGGTAGGTCCGCCCACACCGCGCTCTTAAGGCCGGCGCGGAACCAGCCAGCCGCTCTTACGCTCCCGACGCTCCAAGAGTACCAGCCCACTCATACGCCCGAAAAACCTGTCAGCGGTTTTCGCGCAGCGAAAACCGCGTCGGCGCCGGCCCCGTGCCGGTCTGGAGGTGTCCAGAGGAGGGCGAAGCGCCTCCTTTGGCTCCCACGGGTCAGGATTGAAGGAAGGAGCGGTAATGATTGGCCAAATTGGTCATGGCTTCTTTGTAACAGTTTATTTGGTAGCGGGTTCCGCAACTGGTGACGGCGCCGGCGGTTTTACCGTCTTCGGTTGGATGGGTGAGGTTGCCGATGGTCATGAATCCGTGAATTTGGAGATCGCTCAATGGGCTGATGAAGATTTCGGCGTCGCGCAGGATGGAGATTCCCATGGAGCCGACGAATTCCCCCATCGATCCCGGCAGGATTCTTTGGCCGATCCGGTAGAACAGGGGATGGATCATGGAATAGAGTTCCAGGAGTTCGTAACTTTCACTGGATCCTTTTCTGGTATGCCACAACCGGCCGTTGAATTCCTTTTGAAAATTCAGGAATCCTTCGAGCCGGTTTTCGGGGGTGATATATTGGCCTGCCCGGATGAAAACCAAACTCAGTTCCCGTTCCGCCGGGTTTCCGCTTCTGGGTTCGGAATCGACGGGGAACAATGTTTTCGAATTCTGGAAGAAGTGGTGCTGCGCCAGGCCCCAGATGATCATTCCGGCGATGGTGGCGGGACCTTCCATGCGTGCGGAATACTGTTCGTTCAATTCTTTGCGCAATTGGAGAATCGGTTCGAAATTGATGAAGAACCGGTTGCGGAACAGGCGGTTTCCGGCGTAGAGAGTTTCCGGTTTTGCCGCGGGGGAATCCAGGGCCGGATAGGGTAGAATTCCGGCGCTTCCCCATTGGTTTTTTAGGTCTGCCAACAGTTCCTGCATCGGCATGCCGTCGACGGGAACGTGGTGATATTGCATCCAGAGGTCCACTTCGCGCAGGTCGGGGGTAAAACGTGCGATGATATTGAGCAAACCCCAGGCCGGGTTACGGTATTTTCGTAAATTGGGCGAGGAAAGGCGTCTTGCTTTTTGTTTTTCCGGATCTTTCGGGAGCAGTTCGCAATGGATGAAGGTTGCGGTCAGGAACCGTTCAACCATATTGCGCAGTTCCTGTCGGGCGCCGTAGCTGTAACCGGGAACGCGGCGCGCCCAGCGGCGCATGCGCCCGGCGAGAACCTGTCCCTGGTTGCCTTCTTTCAAACGCAATTTATTGATATTGATGACCATGCGCCGCAGGGTGTCGCGAATCTGGTCGGGGGTGAGAAGCTGAAAATTTTCCCGGGTGGAATCGAAATGCATTTCGAGCCATAATAATTCTCCGTTTTTATCGTAGAATGCTTCCAGGATATCGGTTACTTGAACTTTTTTGCGGCCGAGCTGAAAACGGCCGGGAGCCGCGGACCAATGAAGCTGGCTGTGAGCGCGGATATATTCGGCAAGCTTGGTGATCAGGATCTGGCGCGCGTCGATAAAATCGGTTGGAACTTCCCGGCGGCAATAGGTGAGGCGAAAGCAGGAAAGGACGAATTTGGAATATTCATTGCGCAGGAAGATGCCGGTTGCTTTGCGCCAGCCGTTTTCTTCGGCGCGCATTCCGAGTTTTTTGAGCAATTGCAGGAATTTGATGAAACCGAGCAGCAGAACGGTTCCGAGGCTCCACCGGTCGACGAGGCGGGTCATTTTCAGTTTATAACTCTCTTTGAGCTGTTTCAACTGACCTTTCTGGGTGGAAAAAGAGACCGGCTGCGTAACCGGGAGTTCATTCAGGAATTCGGAGATCAGGACGGCGGTTTCTTCCGGCGTCTCTTCCTGGGGGGAGTGGCCGCAGGCGGGCAGAACGACCAGGCGGGAATTTTTGAGACAATTTTTAAATTTCTTTGCGTCTTCGACGGGGATGATGTTATCTTCGCCACCCCAGATGATCAGGAAAGGGATATCGTGCTTCCCCAGTTCCGCCTGAAATCCGGCGACGTTTGAAATGCGGAAATGCTGTGCCGCCGAAATGACGCAATCGCGCGCTCCCGGCAGGCGCATTGCTTCGGCATATGATTTAATGAGTTCCTGGCTGATTCGTTCCTCATGGCAATAGGCGCGGCTCATGATGAGGTAGCTTATCAATTCTTCGCTGGCAAACCGGATCAACGGATTCTCGGGTGAAATGAGAGCCAGGGTGGCGATAAACTCCGGTATTTCGGTGAACATGCCGGCCGAATCCAGTAAAATTACTTTTTCCACACGCTCTTTGATGTCGGGGAAATTGAGGAGAAGGCAACTTACGGCTCCCCCCATGGAGTGGCCGACCAGGGTCAGCCCGTGAAGATCGAGCCGCCGGATAAATTCCGCGACGCTTTCGGCGATATCATAAAGCGTCATATGGGCGGGGTCGTTTTTGGAAGAAAATCCGAATCCTTTGAGGTCGGTTCGAATGTAACGGAATTCTTCCGGCAAAAGTTCCAGAAGGGAGTTCCAGGTGCAGGAATATTCGGCAAATCCGTGAAGGAAAAGAACCGGGGGATGCTCCCCGCCGGCGTCATAATAAGCGATCCGGTTGATGATGCCGTTTTGATCGGCAAGTTCGATGTAATGACGTTCGTCCATTGGCGTTGATTATATGGTCCGATTGGTCATGACTGCTTGCAGATATTGCGGATTTTCTTTGAGGTTGACAACGGCGCGGTTCCGGTTCGTTCCGATATAGGGAATGGAAGCCGCGGCGAGTCCCGGCAAGAAGGCGCGGATGGGCCGAACGGGAGACCCGCAGCTTGTTTGAACTTTCCAGACAACCTTCTCCTTTTCCGTAGCGGTCAGTTCATAGAAGATGAGCAATCGCCGGTTTTGAACGGTATAATAGTGACAGACAATCGTGAGATCGGCTTTCTGATCTGCCGAGACGACGATATAACCAACGGAACGAAGGGCATTTTCCGTATACTCTTTGATTTCGCGGTTATGCTCTTGCGGAGCTTGCGAATCGTCTGCAATAACCTTGCAGGTTTTTCCGTAATCTGTGGGTTCATTGGAGGATTCGGATGTAACAGTAACAACCCATGCTTCATTATCGACACCGGGGACAATCTGATTGACGATATTCGGAGTTGATTTACATCCGAAAAGCATAAAAATGGAAGCGATGAACGCAAACGAGAAACAAAATCGCTTCATTATTCTATATTCCTTGATAAAAAATTCGATATCAAATATAACGCTTTTATGACTTAAAATCCAGTCTGGTCGGCTCTACTGTTCAGAATTACCCATGACAGCGGTCAGATATTGCGGATATTTTTTCAGATTGAGAACGTGACGTCCCTTATTCTTACCGATATAGGGAATCGCCGCCGCGGCCAGACCGGGCAGAAACGGACGGAAGGGGCGAATGGCGGAACCGCAGCTTGTCTGAACCCGCCAGATGATTTTGTCGCCTTCTCTTGCCGTCAATTCGTAATAAGTCGCCATCCTGTGATTGTGAACGACATGATATTTGCATGAGACGACGATTTCAGCTTTTGAATCTTCTCCGACGACGGTATAACCGACATAACGGAGAGCATTTTCGGTATAGGCTTTGACTTCGGAATTGTAATTTTCCGGAGCTTCGGTACCGTCGACTGCAACCTTGCATGTTTTCCGGTAGTCCGTTATGGCGTCGGAAAATTCGGAGTAGATGTTTGCGACCCGCACTTCATTGCTGACGCCGGGGGCAACGTAATTGACGGTTGACGGGGTGCTTTTGCATCCGCAGAAAGTCAGAAGAACGGCGGAAACGATCAGAATTTTTTTCATTGTTATCTCCTATAAAGAATATAACTCTCTATCAACGGAAATCCAGTATTGATGAATTAAAAAGTTGAATTTGAGCATGATTTTTAAAAGTGACGGATTTATCCGTCACTTTTCCGTCATATAATCAGAGCTTAAAAGCATGACGGTTCCACCCTCGGTTCCCGGCGAGGGAAAGCGTTCGGGATAAAGCTCCGGCAATTGCGGGGAGAGAAGAGTCTTTTCCTCCACCGAAAAAAGAAGCACCTGGGGAGCGCCTGTTGCGAGCAGAGATTCCGCCAGGGCCAGCGCATCGCTCCAGGGATCTTCAAACCCGGTGACGCTGTAGGAGGGGCCGGTGATGTGAAATTGAGCCGCCACATAAGAGGCCGCCGCATTGTGGACGGAGTGGGAAAAACGGGTCGGCAGGATCTGGTCTTCCGGATAGTCGAGGATATCGTCCAGCACGCCGAATGTGGTGCTTAACGGCCCGAAAGAGGCAACGCAGATGAGCGTTGCGTCCGGAAGAATCGCAATACCGGAATTGTTCTGCATCGAACGAATCAGGTGAAGCGTGATCGCGGTATAACGGTCGGCGCGCCGGAGGGAACAATCTTTGCGGACCGCTTTGAGTTCCTCTTCGGAAATACCGGATGTTTGAAACTGTGCCAGAATCTTCATCGACACCTCCCGAGCAGTACTGCCGTATTGGCTCCGCCGAATGCGAGCGAGGTGGAGAGGATGTAATCCCCCGAAAAAGGAGTCGGTTCTGTAATAGGGGGAAAAACGAGTCCGGGATCGGGATTTTCGTAATTGCAATTGGGCGGCGCGACTCCGCACTCCAGTGCAAGCGCGCTGAAGATCGCTTCAATGGCTCCGGCGGCGCCGAGTGTGTGGCCGGTCAGGGGTTTGGTGGAGGAAAACAGAACACCTTCCGGCCGGATTTTAGCGAACAGCGCAGCTTCCGCCAGGTCGTTCGGGATGGTTCCGGTTCCGTGGGCGTTGATATAACCGATTTCACGGGGTGAAATGTTCGCGAGGGCGGTTCTGACCGCCCGTTCCAATCCTTTCGCCTCCGGGTCCGGCTGAGTAATATGGTAAGCGTCGGAACTTTTGCCGAATCCCGCGATGAAAAGTTTGCTTTTTATTTCGGGCCGGGCCAGGATCAGGATTCCTGCTGCCTCACCGAGATTGAGGCCGGTCCGGTCGCGGTCGAAGGGGCGGCAGGGGTGTTTGGAAAAAACGCCGAGCGCGTTGAATCCGAGGAGCGGAACCCGGTTGATTTCATCCGCGCCGCCGGTGATGACGAGGTCGCATAAACCGCTTTCGAGCCAGGAACAGCCGATGCCGATTGCGTCCGCGCCGGAGGTACATGCATTTGCGACGGTAAGCGCCGGACCGTTGAGACGGAACCGGCGTCGGATATATTCCGCGGGGGAGCCGTCCACGCAGTTTTTCAAGATTTCTGCGGGGGGTGTTTCCCCTCTCCTCAAGGCTTCGTAGAAAGGGATGCTGTTCAATTGACAGGCGACGGTACTGCCGATTGCAATTCCGACGCGGAGTTGCGGGAGCTCTTTTTCTTCGATTCCGGCTTCGGCGAGCGCTTCGGCGAGCGCGGCGAGCAGGAGCGTCATGGTGTACCCGCCGGCCGCGGCCGCGGAAATGTCATCCAATTCGAAAACCGGGAGGGCGAGTTCACTTGGAATCCGTCGTGAAGGGCGTGGTGTTCCAGCCCCGGTGTAGAGGTTTTTTCGGGTTTCGGCCAGGTTCCGGCCCGCGGCGGAAATGACCCCCATACCGAGAATCGCTGCCGGGCTCACTTTTCTCCGGACCGGGTTTGGACGAAGTTGGCGAGAGTTGCGAAGGTGGTGAAAATTTCGCGTTTCGCACTGACTTCATTTTGCGGAATTCCGTATTTGCGCTGGAGCATAATGACGATCTCCACGGCGTCGAGGGAGTCCAGTTCCAACCCGGAACCGAACAGGGCGCCGTCGTCTTCGATTCCTTCCGGCGTGACTCCTTCGAGTTGCAGCCAGTCAATGAGATCCTGTTTGAATTTGCGCCGGAACGCGTCTTTGTCCTGGGTCATTCGATATCCTTGAAATGAAAAAAGTCATAGGGATGCAGCCGTACCATTTCTTCCAAAACGGAAATGTAGCTTTGAAGCCCCCCGATAAAATCCCGATCCGTCATCCGGCGTCCGACCGGTTCCGCTATGAATATAGGTGTGGAATACTCATATTTCAACTCTCCCGAGGGGATATCGGCGATGCAAAAGAGAGGAAAGAGGGGGCATCCGGCCCTGGCTGCCAGATAGTAGGGGGTTGTGGGGAAGCAAAAGGGCTTTCCGAAAAAGGAGCATGGCATTTCTCCGCCGCCCCGGTCGCCCATGATGCAGACGATCTCCCCGTTCCGGAGCGCGTCGAGCGCATCGAGCAAACCGCCCATGAAACCGTCGACCGGGATGGATTCCGGCTTTTCCCCGGCGGCAATTTTTTTGTCGACGCCGGAATTGAGGTCGAAGCGCTCCATAATCCGCACTTTCCGGCCGAGTTCCGGCAAGTTCTGCATCGCCAGCTGCCAGGGGCCGAAATGGCTGCAAAGGATAATGATTCCCTGACCGGGATGAGAATCGAGATGGTCGATCGCTTCCTGCCAGACGGTGGCCGGGGTGGTGAGCGAGCGGGGATAATGGATCATGATCAGGGCTTGTCCCTGGTGCGTGTAAAGTTTCCAGCGGTGAAAAAAGGTTTTTTTGCCGGGGAAACGTGCTTCGAGGTATGGGGTGATCATCCGGCGCGCCCGGAAATCGAACAGGGTATAGAAAAAGGTAACGAACCAAACGAACCGGCAGCCGTGGCGGACGCCGAACAATCGGATGAAACAGTGGAAAAAGAGGATTCCGCCATGTGTTCCGCGGGTGTCGGAGAGATTTTTCATCGTTTCAGCCTCCGTGCGATGGGGATGGCGACGGCGTAAACGGCGAATCCGGTTATGACGGCGAAGAGGGGGGCGATGACGAGGCTGCCGAGGAACCATTCGAAGAAGCGCAGATGAATCTCCTTCCAGAGCGTCTGCACGGAGAGTTCGGTCAGGAATTCGCCGTACCGGAGGAAATAGCCGACTTCCATGCAGAGAACCGGGGTGAAGGGCGGCATGAAGAGGTTCTGGATGGCGAGTGCACAAAGAGCGTTGAGTTTCAGCCGGGCGCAGACATAGCCGATGGCAAGGGAATGGAATCCCGGGATCGGCAATACGGCGAGAACGGTTCCGACGCCGGCGGCCATGCCGAGGGCTTCCGGGGAAGGATTGGCCAGGAGAAACTCTTTTATGGTTCGGACAGGATGACGGAAAAGTGACGGTTTTTCCGTTTTTTCAAGCAACGGTTTTGCTTTAAACGGCAGGAGTCTCATGGCAACTAATTTACTGTTGATTAAAGAGATGCGTAAATTGTCAAGAAAAGGGCGGAAATGTGACACCCGTTCTTTTTGTGGCGGATAAAAGACGGATATGGGGATTTCGCGCAAGGTGAGGCCGCCCCAGACGCATCGGGTGAGCGCTTCGGTTTCGAAGTCGTAATGGCGGCCGGTGAACGAAAGTTTCAGCAGGGCGGAGACGGGATAGGCGCGGAATCCGCTTTGGGTATCGGCGCAGCGGAGCCCGGTTTCGATATGGAACCAGAAGTTGGAGAAGGAGCGTCCTTTTTTGCTTTTTTCGGGGATATTCGGGGAGGAGAAGTCGCGGACTCCGACGGCGATGATATCGGGGTGTCGGAGGACGGGGAGGAATTTGGCGATATCGTCGGGGTCGTGCTGGCCGTCGGCGTCGATGGTGATGATGTAGTCGAAGCGGTTGCGGAGGTGCTGTGCGGCGGAGAGGATGGCGGCGCCTTTGCCGAGGTTGCGCGGGTGGCGGATTAGCTCGATGTCGCCGAGGCGGGAGGAGAAATCGGAAGGCAGGTCGGTGCTGCCGTCGTCGACGATGAGGACGGGGAGCAACTGACGGGCGCGCTGCGCGACGGAGAGGAGGGTGGAGCCGTTGTTGTAGACGGGGATGACGCAGCAGACAGTGGGGAGGCGAAGCCGACCGGGTTCAGGGCCACTCGGCCCTGGCGAGGTTCCAAGGGGCGCGGAGCCCCTTGGCGGAGTTTGAGGCGGAGCCTCAAGTTGTCTCGCGCGCCGGTGACGCTGAAAAAGGAAAATTTCGCAAGAAATTTTTCGCCACCAGGGCGGGCGACGGTCTGCTTTGACCGCCAGGACAAACAGACCCCGACCCCTGTCAGGCTCCCACGATTTTTCACGCTGCGAAGCTACGGGAGCGGGGGATGCCCCCTTCCGGGGGCTGGTTCTTGCGCCTGGCGGCGCAAGGAACCGCGTGCGCTCCACGGGAAAAATCACGATTTTTCCGATGTAGCTGTTTCGCTCCGCGCACGTCACTTGAGGCTCCGCCGCAAACTCCGCCAAGGGGCTGCGCGCCCCTTGGAACCTCGCCAGGGCCCCAGGCCCTGAACCCGGTCGGCTTCGCCTCCCCACTGATCACGCTCCGCAGATGCTCCCCCAACAGTCTTGCCGACGTCTCCGCATCCCTTGCCAGCATCGCCATCAACAACTCGCGGCGCTCCCTCTGCGGCGCCTCCGCGTTATCGTAGTTCCGAAGCGTACGGTAAGGCGCACTCCGCCGAACCAGCGCATGAAGCGTCGACGCCAGAAAACGGTTGCCGCAATAATCGGCAATCAAAGCATGCATCCTGACATCCACCGCCAGCGAAACCGGCAGCGCCTCAATTTTCAATTGCTCCAGCAGCTCCCGCAGCTCTTCCTCCGGAATCCGGCCCAGCGCCGTCTCCAAAGCCAGGCATTCCAACTTCGCCCGGCACTCAAACAACTCCGCAATCTCCGCGGCATCATGAGAAGCCGTCTCAAACCCGCCCTTCGGCAACGCCGTCAACAACCCCTCCGCCGCCAGTTTGCGCATCGCCTCGCGCAACGGAGTGCGGCTTACACCGAGCTCCGCAGACAACGCTTGCTCCGTCAAACGCACCCCGCCGGGGATCTCCCCCCTGACAATGCGCTCCGTCAACAACCGGTAAGCCTGATCCGCAAGATTGTTCCGTTCCAGTTTCATACGCATAAAATAACGTGCCCAAGGTTGAATTTCAACCTTGCAGCCAATATATTATTAAGATGATAACGAAGGAGAAACAGATGATCGGAACCCATCCCGAAGACGCCGAAATCCGCTTTTTTACCGGAAATTGGGAGCTTTTTCCACGCCTCGAAGGAACCGTGGAACTCGACCTCGGATGCGGCGTCGGCTCCTATACCGCCGAACTGGCGAAACGATACCCCGAACGAACCATCCTCGCCGCCGACGTCATGGTCGGGCGCCTGCGGAAACTGGTCAAACGATGCCGCCGCCTGAAGATCGGCAACATGAGCATCCTCCGCACCGAAGCGAGACACCTCGTGGCCTTCATGATGCCGGATAACGCGCTCGACCGGATCCACCTCCTCTGCCCGGATCCCTGGCCCAAAGGGCGGCACAGCGGCCATCGGCTGCTCACCAGCGATTTCACCGCGCAATTGCACCGCGTGCTCAAACCCGAGGGAGTCTTCCACTTCTCAAGCGACGACGTCCCCTACTTCGACGCCGTCAAACGCATTCTCGACAATTGCAATCTCTTCACCCCCGCACCCGAAAGCATCGCCGACCTCGCCGGAATCAAAAGCGACTTCGAACTCCGCTGGAACGAAGAAGGCAAAGAAGTACGCCACATCGCCTACCGCCGGCTCCCGCTCCCCCCGCGCGCCGCCGGTCACTGATGGTTCAGGCCCGGCCGAAGTCGGGGCGGATGCGGCGCACCATCGGGATGGTGACCAGGAAACTCGGGATGGTGCAGAGCATCACGTAGTTGAAGAACGCCGTGTAGCCGAGTTTCACCTGGACGTAACCCGAAAGCATTCCGATCACGCTGAGGCCGAGGATGGCGATTCCGGTCATGGCGGCAAAGTGGCTGGTGCGGTAACGCCCGGAGTCTTCGGCGAAGGCGACCATGACCAGCAGGAATCCGGTGTATCCCATCCCGTACCCGAACTGTTCCACGGCGATGCATGCGCCCGTCATCCAGAGCGATTCCGGCTGGCAATACGCCAGGTAGACGTATACGATATCCGGAATGTTGATGGCGCAGACGAGCGGCCAGATGGTTGCGCGGAATCCCCATCTGGCACTGACGACTCCGCCGAGGATCCCCCCCGCGGTGAGCGCGACAATTCCGATGGTTCCATACAGGAGGCCGAACTCCTGAAGAGTGAGGCCGAGACCGCCCAGGTCCCGGCCGTCTTTCAGGAAGGCGACGGCCATGCGCCCCAATTGCGCCTCGGCCACCCGGTAGAAGAATAGAAAAACAATGAGTCCGATCACCCCCGGTTTGCGGAAAAACGTGGCGAAGGAGTTGAGGAATTCCCGGAGCGGAGCGCTTTGTTCCGCCGGCCGGTCGCCGGCCGGTCGCGGCATCCGGAACATGTGCCAGAGGGCAATCGCGGCCATGATCAGCGCCGCCAGGATAAAGGAGGCGCACCAGCCAAGCCGGAGGTTGCCGTAATGACGCTCCGCGACTCCGGCAAGCATGACCAGCCCCCCTTGCACGGCGACGGAGGCGATGCGGTAGAAGGTTCCGCGCATCCCGGCCCACATGGCCTGGCTGTGCTCGTCGAGCGCGATGAGATAGAAGCCGTCCACCGCCGCGTCGTGCGTGGCCGAGATGAAGGCGAACAGAAAAAACAGCCCGATCAGGAGCAATGTCAACTCTTCCTTGACGATCAGCGCCGCCATGGCGGTGAAGGCCCCCGCCATGACGAGCTGGGTCAGGATAATCCAGAACCGTTTGGTTTTGAAGAGGTCGAGCAACGGGGCCCAGAGGGGTTTGACCGCCCAGGGCAACATGATGACGCCGGTCCAGAAACCGAGTTGGTCATTTTCCATGCCGAGCGACTTGAAAAGAACGGCCGAAACGGTCGCCACGACGGCATAGGGACCGCCTTCGGCGATGTAGGCGGTCGGAACCCAGCGCCAGGCGGAGCGATCGCTCATTTCTTGCCTTGCAGCTCTTTGGCGGTCCGGTAATAGAGGAGTTTCCGCTGCGCGTCGACGGCGCCGGGGCGAAGTTCCGCCTGACGGAAGGTTTCTTCGGCTTTCTTCTGGAATTCAATCGCTTCATCGAGGTTGCCGATGCGGTATTCGTAGAGGGCGCGGCTGTTGAGGATCGCACCGCGGAGCGCGCCCGCCTGAGGAATCGCGCTTTCCGCCCGCAAAACGAGAGTTCTGGCCGCTTTGAGCGCTTCCGCGTCATCGGTACAGCGGTTGAGGAGCATCCAACCGATCTGGTTATCGGCGTCGGGGTGGTCGGAGATGGCGGTGGCGTAGGCGCGCGCCGCGCCCGCCGCGCGGGAGTTGAGGTCGGCATTGCGGCAGGCGAGGTCGAGCGCCATGATATGGAGGCGCGGA
>JAVBSA010000495.1:0-6502 GCA_031556915.1 Victivallis sp. | reverse complement strand
CTCTTCAATATGGGCAACACGCTCACCGCCGAGGCGGTCGACGCCGCCGGAACACGGCACATTTTGCCGCTGGGGGCGCTGCCGGAGACCGCTCCCGGCCGGTTGGTCATCCGCGAAATCGAACTTCCGCTCGCCCGGCTGGCGGAGGGCAAATATGAGCTTACCTTCAACCGCGCCGGGAAATTCCGGGGCGAAAAGGTGGACCTGCAGGCCAAACAGCTTCCGGCGCTCAAAGCAGCCCGGGAACGGTTGACCCGGGCAGAAGCACTTATCCGGGAGCGGAAGCTTCAGAGCCGTTACCTGGAACTCTCCGTCGCCGTGCTTGACCGCCAGATCGCGAAGCATGAAACTTATCTTACGCAGGAACAAAGCCCGGAGGCGCTCGCCCACCATTTGCGGCAGGGGGAAATCGTCGTTCCGGAACTCAACTCCGAACTGGAGCGCCTTGAAGCGATGCTTTCTTCGCCGGAACCGTTGCCGCAGACCTGGAGCTACCGTTCCGGCAAGGTCGAGTTTCGTCGCGGTTACCCGGTCACGGACGCCGTCAACGAATCGGGAGAGATCACCAGGCGCCCTCACTTTTTCATCGGTTACGGCCATTTCGCCGATGTCCGGCGGGACATCGAATACTTTCCCCGGATTGCCGCGGATCTCATCCAGCTTGAAATCGGTCCGCGCCACATATTCCCCCGCGCCGACGGCAAGCCGGATGAACGCTATTTCCGCGACTTCATTGAGAACGCCATGAAACGGGCCCTGGAGAACAACGTACAACTTTGCCTCCTTCTCTCCCCCCACTATCATCCCGGCTGGTGGCTGGAACGGCACCCGAACCTGAAAGCCGGCCACGGCATGTTCCGCTACGAAATCAATGCTCCGGAATCGCGTGAGATGCTTGGCGCCTACCTCGATGCGCTCATCCCCCTGATCCGCGACAGCCGTTACCGGGGGGCGATCCACAGCCTGGTTCTCGCCAATGAACCGGTCTATTTCGGCGCTACCTGGCGGAATGAATTTTCGCGCGACCGTTTTCGGGCACACCTGGAAAAACGTTTCACCTCCGTTGAAGGGTTCAACCGCACTGCCGGAAGTGCTTACGCCTCATTCGACGCGCTGATGGCGGATTCTGTTGAAACTCCGGCGATCCGTTTCGCCTTCTGCGACTTCCGTTACGATGAAATGGCGGATTTCCACCGCTTCCTGGCCGATCGGGTACGGAGCCATTTTCCCGAGGCGAAACTGTCGGTCAAGATCATGATGGGCGGGCAGCAGCAGCCGGTCGGCGTTGAATTCGCCTCCGAACCGGAACGGATGGCCCTCCTCAGCGATTACAACGGCAATGACAACTATATGACCTACCGCTCCGGCCGTTTCATCAGCGATTGGACAGCGATGGCGCTCGGTCACGACCTTCAGTATTCGATGCGGCCGCTGCCGATCCTCAACAGCGAAAGCCATCTCATCGCCGACGGGGAAACCGGCGGCGTGCCGCCGGAGCACATCTACACCGCCGTCTTCGAGCAGCTTCTGCAAGGGGTGGGCGGCCAAGTCACCTGGGTTTGGACCGAAAATACCTGGGAGCTCTACCGCAAAGACGCTGCGTTGCGCAACAACATCTACCACCGCCCCGCCGACATCATCGCCCACGGCCGCGCCGCGCTCGACGGCAACCGGCTGGCGAATGAGATCCTCGCTTTCGTCGAAGCCGAACCGGAGTTGGGATTGGTCTATTCCACCTCTTCGCAGATTCAGAATGGCGACGCTTACTGCCGGACGCTGCGGAGCTGTTATGAAAAACTGAGCACCACCGGGCGCAAAATCGGTTTCATCAGCGAAAAACAGCTTGCCGCCGGAGAGTTCCGCCGGTTCAAGCTCCTCGTTCTGCCGGAGGTCACCCACCTCGACGACGGGGCGCAGGAAGGCTTGAAGCGCTTTGCGGCGGAACAGGGAACGCTTCGCCGGCAGGGAAAAGGGCCGGAATACAACTCCTACGGCAAACCGGCGGCCTTTCCGATGATTGCGGAATTGGCGGTGGCGGAGCTCGACCGTCTGCTGCCGCTCCCCCTTCGTTTGGAAGGTGGCGGAGACGGCGTTATTTTTCGGATGGTTCCGGACGGGAACGGCAGTTACCTGGCAAACATCGTCAATTACAACCGCGAACCGCGCCGGCTTGAACTGGCGGGAAAAGGGGCGCTGTACGACCTGATCAAAGCGCGGGAGTTTGCGCCTCAGCTTACGCTGCCGCCCCTGACGCCGCTGCTGCTGCGCTTTATACCGGCGAAGTAGTTCAAGGGAGAGGCGGGGCCGTTTGAGCGGCCCCGCTTTTTCATTCTCCGGCGGTTTGGAACACCCGGTCGAGCATGTCGGTCGAGAGCGGTTTGGAGAGGATTCCGGAGAAGCCTTCCATGACTTCCGGCGGCACCAACGTATCGGCGGTCACCGCCCAGACCGGGATATGGGCGAGCTCCGGATCTTGCCGGATGTGCTTGGAGAGCACGTCGCCGTTTTCCTCCGGCATCCACATATCGGTCAGGACCGCGTCGAAAGCGCGGTCGTTTTTCAGCACTTCGACCGCTTCGGCGACGGAGTTGGCGGTCACGCTCGTCACACCCCGGTGGGCCAGCATCGCCGCCAGAACCCGCAAATTGAGCTGGACATCGTCCACCAGGAGCGCGCGCTTGCCGCTGCCGAGGGTATTCGGCGGGGGCGAAGCAGTCTCGGGCAGGGATTGCACGGCGCTTTCCACGTTGTTCACATAGCGGATTGCGTTCAGGCGGACCAGGAAGGTGGTTCCTTTGCCCGGCTCGCTCTCGAGCTTGATGGTTCCCCCCATCCGGTCAAGCAGACGCTTGGTGATGGAGAGGCCGAGGCCGGAGCCTTCGATCATCTGTTTGCCCCGGGTGCCGTGATCCCGGACGAACGGATCGAAGATGCCCTGGATCTGTTCCGGGGAGATGCCGATGCCGGTATCGGCAACGCTGATCAGCAGCGTTCCCGTCGCCTCATCATCCGGCTCGAAAGAGGCTTTTATGGCGACATGCCCTTTTTGCGTGAACTTCACCGCGTTGCCCAGCAAATTGAAGAGAATCTGGCGAAGACGCAGGTTGTCGACGAAAAGCGGATAGCGGACGCCGGCGGTGTCTTCGCGGAGCTCGAGCTGTTTCTCGGCGGCTTTCAGTTTGAATACGGACAGCACCTGGTGGATCAGTTCCGTCACATCGTTCTCCGCCGGAATGATTTCCATCTGGTCGGCCTCGAGTTTCGAGAGGTCCAGCACGTCGTTGATCAGATTGAGAAGGGCGGTTCCGGAGAAGCGGATGGCATTGAGGTATTCCTCGCGGACCACCTGGTCGACGTTGTCGAGCAGCAGGAGTTCACTGAATCCGATCACCGCATTGAGCGGCGTCCGCAGTTCGTGGCTGACGGTGGCGAGGAACGAGCTCTTGGCCCGGTCGGCGGCCTGGGCCCGTTCCATGGCGGCGGTCAGGTCCCGTTTCTGCCGGGTCAGCTCGGTGATATCGACGTCGACGGTCAGGATATACTGCATTTCGCCGTTGAGGTCGAAAATCGGCTGGGCGGTTGAAATTTGCTGTTTCCCTTTGAATTCATGCTCTTTACTGCAGGACTTCCCGGTCAGCAGCGTGTCCCTGACGGGGCAGAAGTCCGGCGGTTCGCCGACGCCGCAGATGGTATCGTAGCAGTGGGTTCCGAGCAGTTGATCCAGGGGCTTGCCGGCATCCTCTTCGGCGCTCGGGTTGGCGGCGAGAACCCGGTAATCGAAGTCGATGATGGTCACGGGGAGCAGGATATTATCCATGATCTGCCGCTGAAGCGAGACGCTTTCAAGCAGTTTTTCCCGCTGCCGGGCGCGCTCGAACGCCAGGGTGAACAATCCGGCAAGACTGTCGAGCATGGAAGCTTCGCGATCGGAGAAAGCCTTTCGGAACCGGTAGAAGTCGACGCCGAGAAAACCGTAAAGCCGGTCGGCGACCCAGATTCCGCAAATCAGCATCGAACGAACCCCCAGGCGGCGCAGAAGCGCGCAGGGATAGGCCAGGTCGGCCGGCGGATTGTCGAGGTCTGAGATCACCAGCGGGCGGCGTTCCAGCAAAGTCTTCTGCCAGCTGCCGAACCCCGTCATGTCGATATCCTGAAACATCTTGGTGTCTTTCAGCGGAGCCGTGTCGGCTGATTCCCATTCGAACACGCAACGCGAACGCTGCCGGGAGTCGTCGGTGAACTGGAACAGGCAACAGCGGTCCGCCCCGATATTTTCGCCGATGAGGCGAAGCATTTCCTGAACCGCGAGATCGGAATTCTCTTCCAGCGTGATGCGGGTCAGCAGTTGATTGACGATTCGCTCGTTGGCGACATATGCGTTCAGTTCTTCGATGGCGCGGCGCTGATCCAGTTCCAGCTGATGCTGGCGGGAGATGTCGGATCCCATGCCGACCATCAGCCGGGTGCCGTCCTGCCGGGTGACGATTTTTTTGACGGTGCGGACAACCATCCGCTTGCCCGCGAAGTTGACGAAATCGTCGCATGTATTGAGGACCTCGCCGGCAAGCAGGCGCCGGTCTTCCGCCAGGATTTTTTCAAGAGCCTCGCCGGCAAAGAGGTCGGAGTCGGTTTTGCCGATGATTTCATCCGACCGCAGGCCGATCACCTCTTCGTGGGGGCGGTTGCTCGCGATATAGCGGAATTGATCCTCCACATCCTTGACGAAAAAGAAATCCGGCAGGTTGTCGGCTACTGCCCGAAAAACTTCAAAACGATCCAGTTTCGCCGCCGCCTTGCGGGTTGTCCACCGAAAAAGAACGCTGCCGGCGATCAGGGCGAAGATCATCGCCGCCGCCACACCAAGCCAGAAATCCGCACTCATAAAAGCCCCTGTTTCGCCGGAAAATGAACAATCTTCGGTAAATGTAATGTTACAAATGAAATAATATACTTTTTATTACCGGCTTTTACAAGTCTTTATTTTTTTTCCGTTAGAAATTGCAGCAACGGTCCCTTTACAAAAAAACTCCCCCGAATCGATTCCGGGGGAGTTGGTTCAACACTTTTCCTGGTCAGAGCATCGCGTCGGGCACCCACTGCAGATTGTCGCCGTAGGCAACGCCGGCCACCCAGTTGGGTTTCAGGCCCGGAATCGGCTTGACGATCGCCACGAGCTTGTGTTCGCCCGCTTCGAATTCCATCTTGACCGATTGATTCCAGGGGGCGCGGTGAAACGACGGCGCCATGTTCCCGGGCGCGCGGCGGAAAGCCATCTTGCCGTCAATCTCCACAACCACCTGCGATTTGGTGTTGAACATGACGACGTATTCGCCTTTGACCGGAATCCGGAATTTGAACTCCAGCATCAGCTCATTGGGCGCTTCAATCACTTCCGGCCATTCGGCGAACGTGCCGTCGAAAACGACGGGCGTATCCGGCAGCTTGCGGTTCCGCCAGGGGCTGACCGAAGCGAGCGCGTGAACCTTGCGCGGCTCGAAGCTCTTTGCCGGCTGCGGGTCGAGTTCGATTTTTTTGCTCATTTCGCAGATCATGTCGGAGAAGGCGTCGATGGTGGGCGGGGGAGTTACGCCGGTGATTCCGGGGCTGAGAACCATGGAGCGGCCGATGGGTTTCAGCCATTTCTCATCGATTCCGTCCGGATTCATGATGCCGAGCAGCGCGCCCACGGTTGCGCCCGTGCAATCGGTGTCTTCGCCGAAGTTCACCGCGTAACAGATCGACTTGCTGAAATCCCCTTTACCGAGCAGCAGACCCGCGACCATGATCGGGAAATTGACTTTGACGTCGGTGAAGTTGTCGCTCTTGTATTTGGCCATGATTTTGTCGAAGAGGAAATCGAAATCGGCCTTTTCGTCATACCAGCGGATGGCGTCTTCGATGCCGATGCGCAGTTTGCAATCGGCCGGAATCTGTGATTTGCCGACCTCGATGATTTTGCGCACGTCGTTTTCGCAGAATGCGGCGGACTCCATGGCGGCGAGGAACATTTCGGCCCACATGCCGTCGCCGGCGTGGTCGACGCAGGCGTCTTCATACGCCAGCTTCGCGGCCAGTTCGGGGTTGCCGGGCGCGAGGCACGCCCACATTTCGGAGCGGATGGCGCACCCCATCCCGTCGACGAACCAGTTGTCGTAACTGCCGGAGAACGGGGCGTGGATTCCATTTTTGAGGTTGCGGATGGCGACGGCGTATTCGTCCCAAGGGAATCCGACGTGATCGAGCCAGCATTGTTCGAAGACGTGCCGGTTGACGACGGGTTTGGGGAGTTTATCAAGCGCGCACGCCCATACCACTTGAAGGTCGAGGTCGTCATTGGGGACCATGGTGGTCGGCACGGGGTCGTAGAAGCTGAGTTTGAGCGGGCCGGGGTGTCCCTCCACCGGGGCGCCGAGGGTGCCGCCGACGGCTTTGCCGAGCCAGCAGCCCAATACTTTCTTTCTGTACAGTGCGTCGTCCATCGAAAACTCCTTGACTTTTATTT
>JAVBSA010000086.1:0-6179 GCA_031556915.1 Victivallis sp. | reverse complement strand
GAACAACACCAAAGGGGGAAAATAAAAATGGTGCGCTCACGGGGATTCGAACCCAGGACCCAATGATTAAGAGTCATTTGCTCTACCGACTGAGCTATGAGCGCATTATTCTTTAATATAGGTTGAATCCGGTGTTTTTTCAAGAGAGCGGACTAAAAAATCTGAAAAAATAAAAAAATTAGACAAATCTAATTTGCAGGACTTGCAATGTTCCGCCCGCGTGTTATAGTAATGAGTGTTCTCAGGAAAGAAACGGGCAAAATTCTTTCCCCGGCCTCCCTCGAAATGGAGTTTCTGCATTTCTCCATCTCTCGCGGGAGGCTTTTTTGTGCAAAGCAAAGAGTCAATTACGAAACTATTTTGTCCGCTTTTGCGTCTTACCGGGCGCTTTTGCCGCCTTGAGGAGCTTTTTTGCGTAGCGCTGCGACGCCTGTAGCTCCTCAAAACGACAAAATCACCCGGTAACCCGGCAAAATCATGACAAAAAAGTAGTTTTGCAATTGGCTCGCCTTTCAATATAAACTGAAACGACAGGAGATGCCTCGCTTCTTTTCGGCAATACCGGTACTTTATTAATGACTCCACTCGCTGCCCAGCGGACTTGCCAGCAATTTCGCCACCAGGTCCGGTTTCCGCATATGGACGCCGGCAACGTAAAGATAATTGAAACACGCTTTCTCACCGTAATGGGCGATGAGTTTCTGCGTCAAAGCCCCTTCCGGATTCCGGTCGAAGCTCATCACCAGCACATTGCCCCAGAAGGAACTGGCGATCACCCGGGTAAAATGCCCTTCGGGCGAACGCGGCCCTTCGTTCCCCAGGCAGAAGGGGCAGTAAGCGCCGACCATGGAGGTGACGACTCCCCACAGGAGCAGCAGGGCGACGGCGGCGCCCTTCCAGCCGTTCCAACGGGTTTCCAGCAGCAGCCGCGCGATCGGCAGCCAGAGCAGCGGAATCATCGCGATATAGTAGCGCACGCCGTAGGCGGCGCCGCCGTATTCGTTGGAGAATACGAGATAAAAGAGAAGAATGCCTGCCGCCATGGCCAGCGACACCCATTCGAACGGACGGAACCGTTTCCGGCAGAGCCAGACGGCGGGGAAGACGAGAAGCAGGAAAGGCTGATAACTGAACAGCCCCCGGAATCCGAGAAGCGACTGAAACGCATATTCCGGCAGAAGGCGGAACGTGAAGGGCGCCCGGTAAGTTCCGCCGCCGCCCGCCACATAGAGCGGCAGGACCGTGCTGTAAGCGGTGTGATTCAGCAGCATCCAGAGCAACGCGCAGAAGAGGCCGGCTCCCGCCGTCGCCAGGACGGGCCGGAATTTGCGGCCCGGTGTTTCGAGGTAGATTCCCGCCAGGGCGCCGACGCCGAAAATGAGGCCGCAGGGCAGTTCCATCATGCCGCCGATTCCGGCCGCGAGCCCCGCCGCGACGGCGGCGGCCATGCCCGGTTTCCGCCGGAATTTCGCCAGGGCGACAACCAGCCCCAGCCCGGCCAGCGCGGCAGGCGTATGATTGTTGATGATCACCGAGTAGCTCAGCAGCCAGGTCGAAGCGCACAAGCCGACGGCCAGCAGGAACTTGAGTTCGATCCGGCCCCGGTATTCGCGCCGCAGGAAACGGTAGCACCAGCAGAACAACAGAAGATTGCACCCCCCGGCGAACAGAAGATTGACCAGGTAAATCGACAGCTGCCGGTTGTCGGTGAAGTTGATTCCGGTCGCCCGGTGAAGCGCCCCATAGACAACCGCGGCGGAAAATGCGAGCGGCAGCGGTTTGTCGGAATAGATGTGGCCGTCTTTCTCGACCTTGTCCACGGTCGAGGCGAAGTTGGTGTTCTCAATCTGGAACACGCCCTGTTCCGCCACTGCCTGGATGACGCCGAACCGGGTCGATTCGTTGCCGGCAAGCGTAATTTCATCCTGTGTATAGAGCAGGGCGAACAGCGTCAGGAAAGCGATCCCGGCCCAGAGATACTTTCGCGGTTTCCTCATTGACAGCCCCCTTTAGAAGTTAAGCCGGATAATCGCCTGGCGCAGCAGATTTTCGCTGGTCTGTTCCGCCTTGCCGAGTTCGGCGATCAGCGCTTTCAATGTTTTATCGATCGCTTCGCGCTTGAAGCCGAGCTGTTCGAGCGCGAGCGCGGCGTCGGCGGCGGCGGCGAACTCCGGTTCGGCCGCTCCCCCCGCCGGCGAAGCGAAAATACTGGCGCCGCCGGTGGCGGTGAGCTTGCCTTTGAGCTCCACCACCAGCCGTTCGGCGGTGCGTTTGCCGATGCCGGGAATGCGCGAAAGCGCTTTGGTGTCGCTGGAGTGGATCGCCGCGCAGAACCCCGAAACCGGCATCGAAGAGAGCACGCTCAACCCCAGTTTGCCGCCGATGCCGGAGACGTTGATGAGCTGCCGGAAGAGTTCCCGTTCTTCGGTGGTGGCGAATCCGAACAGCGTGATCGCGTCTTCCCGCACCTGGGTGTGGATGAAGAGCTGCGCCGCCTCGCCCGGCTTGGGCAGCCGGTCGAAGGTGGAGAGCGGAATCAGGACATTGTAGCCGACCCCGTGCACATCGATCACGCAGCTGGAGAAGCCCGATTCCGCCACGGTTCCCGTCAGGCGCGCGATCACCTGGCCACCTCGATGTCGAGCGAGATGTCCGCCGCCTTGACCGAATGGGTCAAAGCGCCGCTGGAGACGAAATCGACGCCGATCGCCCCGATCCGGGGCAGCCGCTCGAGCGTAATGCCGCCGGAGGCTTCCAGCTTCGCCCTGCCGCCGACGATCCGGAGCGCTTCTTTCATCGTGTCGTCCGACATATTGTCGAGCATGATGTAATCGGCTCCCGCTTCGACGCCTTCGCGGACTTCGTCGAGACTGTCCGCTTCGACTTCGACTTCGAGGTCGGGGTACATTTCGCGGGCGCGGTTGACGGAACGGGTGATGCCGCCGGCGCCTTCGAGCGCGGCGAGTTCCCGGTGATTGTCTTTGATGAGCACGCGGTCGAAGAGGCCGACGCGATGGTTGGTCGAACCGCCGACGGCCACGGCATATTTTTCGAGGTTCCGGTAACCGGGGGTGGTTTTGCGGGTGTCGAGCGCGGTCGTGCCGGTTCCGGCGAGCGCCGCCGCGTATTTGGCCGAGGTGGTGGCGATTCCGCTGAGGCGCTGCAGAAAGTTGAGCGCGGTCCGCTCGGCGACGAGAATTCCGCGCGCCGACCCGGTGATTTCGGCGAGCAATTCGCCGTATTCGCACGGGTCGCCGTCTTTTTTGAGCGCCCGGAACGTCAACAGGGGATCCACTTTGCGGAAGACCCGTTCGGCCACTTCGATCCCGGCCAGGACCATGCCGGACTCTTTGCAGCGGAGCACACCGCGCGCCTCCACATTTTCGGGAACAACCGAAGCGGTGGTGACGTCGCCCCGTGCATCGAGGTCTTCCTCAAGGGCAAGATCGACCAGAAGATCGACCCGTTTCCAGTCGATTGCGGGAATAACAGTGTCTTCAATCATAAGACGGTCTCCTTTCAGCACTCACCGAGAGCGCGGTATAATTCTTCGTTGTCGCGGCATAGAAAGAGCCGGTTGCGGAACGATTCGTCCCGGAGGCGGATGCTCAGGAACGAGAGCACCCGCAGATACAGCTCCTGCTGGTCGGTCCGGGCGGCGATCATCACCACGAGTTTGACCGGAACCGAATCGAGCGTTTCATATCCTTCCACGCCGTTCCGCACCAGGGCGGCGGCCATGATCAGGTCTTTCACCGAGGGGATCCGGACGTGCGGAATCGCAATCCCGAGGCCGATTCCGGTGCTCAGCAGCCGTTCGCGCTGGCGGATACCGTTGCCCAGCAGGGTTTTATCCCCCGCCTCCGGGGCGGCGGCGAGCGCATCGATCAAGAGTTCGAAAAGCGGCTCTTTGGCGACGTCTTCCAGAACCAGGCAGCGTTCGGCACTGAGGCGCTGGCGCCATGCGATCGATTCATCCATAGTTTACAACTCCAAAAAGTCTTCCAGTTCCGTCAAATTGCGCGTTTCTCCGCCGGGGGCGAGGTAAACGAGATCCTCCAGGCGGATTCCGCCCCATTCGGGATAGTAGAGCCCGGGTTCCACCGTCAGCACCTCGCCGCCCGAGAGCGGTTTGGAGTTGCGGGTGGAGAGGCGCGGTTCCTCGTGGATTTCGAGCCCCACGCCGTGCCCCAGGCCGTGAAAGAAGCCGAAGGCGCTTTTTTCGCCCTGCCCGGTGCGGAAGCCGGCCTTTTCCAGCGACGCGGCGGCGGCCTGATGAATCTCCGCCGGGATCGCGCCGACGCGGATCAGGGATTTGCCGAGCTCGCGGGCGGCGAGCACCGCTTCATAGGCCCGCTTCACGATATCGGGCGCTTTGCCGCGCACCACGGTGCGGGTGAGGTCGCCCCAGTAGCCGCTTTCGGTCGACCGCGGGAAGATGTCCATGACGATGGGGCTGTCGGCATACAGCGGACCGGACCCGGTGTTGTGCGGTTCCGCCCCCTGGATTCCGCCGGCGCAGATGGTTCCGGTCGGGGTCATGCCGTGCCGGACGAGTTCGATGTCGATTTCGCCGCGCAGGATTTCGCTGGTCAGGATTTCACCTTTCCAGATCAGTTGTTTCCGGTTGCCGATTTCGGTTTCGCGCAGGATATCACAGGCGCGGCGGCAGCCCGCTTCGCCCGCCCTCTGGGAGCGGACGATGTTGTCGACTTCGGTTTCCTGTTTGAATTCCCGTTCCGGGAAAAAGCGTCCTTCGCCCGCGCGCACCCGGATTCCGGCCGCCCGCAGCGCATCCGCCGTTCCCAGCGGGAAACTGCCCGGCACGAGAAACTCCTCCGCGTCGAAATGGCGGGCGGCGGCAAGCAGGATATCCATCCGCCCGGTGCCGAAATCGGAGTCGGGGAGGATCTGCACTTTCTTTTTCGCTTCGCGGGCCGCGCGGCCGAATTCCAGCCGGGAGACCAGGGCCGCTTTCCGGCGGCCGTCATCGCAATAGAGGAATTCATCCGGCGTGGAGAAGCCGGCCGCGTAACGCATATCCGCCGATTGCTCTCCCGACGCCAGAATCAGGCGCACGATTTTCCCCATAATCTCTTTCCGTGAGGTTGCATAAAGTTCAAAATGGTTATATTATATAGCAGAATATACAGCGTTTGAACAAGATTTACAATACGGAGTATCCATGAATCTGGAATATTGCATGATTCCCGCGCTCTCTTATCTGATCGGCTCGATTCCGTTCGGTTATCTGATCGGGCGGCTTCACGGCGTCGACGTCCGCAAAGTCGGCAGCGGCAATATCGGCGCGACCAACGTTACGAGAACGGTCGGCAAGGTGGCGGGGAAAGTTTGTTTTCTGCTCGACTTCGCCAAGGGGGCGCTCCCGGTGACGCTGACGCATCTTCTGTTCGAGGATGCCGGCGCGGCGCTGCCGCTTGCCGCGGGCCTCGCGGTGATTATCGGGCATGTCTTTCCGCTCTACCTCAAGTTCAAGGGCGGCAAGGGGGTTGCGACGGCGGCGGGCGTTGCGCTGGCCCTGGCGCCCTACCCCCTGTTGATCGTGCTCGGCGTCTGGGTGCTGGCCTTTCTTTACAGCCGTTACGTTTCGCTTGCCAGCATCATTGCGGCGGCGGCGCTGCCCATTATGGCGGGGATTTTCCTCGGGCTCGGGTTGCCCACGCCCTTCAAGATGCACAGCAGCACGGTTATTTTCTTCGCTTTCATCGCGATTCTGGCGATTCTGCGCCACGCGGCAAACATCAAACGCCTTCTCGCCGGAACGGAGACCAAGTTCGACAAGGGGAAGTCATGAAGATTGCAATCCTGAGCGACGGGGCGTGGGGAACCGCGCTCGGCATGACATTGCTCGACAACGGGCATGAAGTCCTCATGTGGGGGCCGTTCCCCGACTATCTCGATACGATGCGTTCTTCGCGGGAAAACAGTCGTTTTCTCCCCGGCGTCCGGTTGCCGGACTCCTTGAAATTCGAAGCTGACATGGGGAAAGCCGTCGATGGCGCGGAGATTTTGCTGCTTGCCACCCCGACTCAGTTTTTGCGGAGTGTGCTGGCCAAATTGAAGCCGTATTTCAAGCCGGAGAAACAGCTGCTGGTCGATGCCGCCAAGGGGATTGAAGTCGACACGCTGCTCCGCATCGACCAGATGGTCGACGCGGT
>JAVBSA010000250.1:0-12330 GCA_031556915.1 Victivallis sp. | reverse complement strand
CTTGACGCGCTGATCGATTTTCTGGAAGCGCATTACGGGGACCGGATCCGCGCCTACATCCCCGCCTGCGGCACCACCGATGAATGGATGGATAACAGCGGCGGCAACGCGGGCAAACACAAGCAGTCTTGCTATCTCGACTGGTGCCGCGCGCATGGCCATCCGGTTCCGGACGATGTGCCCGGCCGTTCCCGGCGCAGCCGCTTCGGATTTGAAAACGTGCTGCGCGATCCCGAAAACGACGCCGAAAGCATCCGTTATTGGCGCTTCACCTCCGAACTGGTCGCCGATGCCATCCAGGCCTTCGCGGAACAGATCCGTCGTCGCTGCGGACGCGAAATCGAAATCGGAGCCTTCTACGGCTACATCCTCGAGCTCGGCGGCGACTGGGTTAAGAAGGGCCATCTCGCTTATGAGAAACTGCTCGCTTCCGGAGCCGTCGATTTCCTGATCAGCCCCGGCACCTACGAACACCGCAAGATCGGCGACGGCGGCGGCTTCATGGTTCCGCTGGGAACCGTACGCCGGTTCGGCCGGAACTATCTGCACGAGTGCGATCAGCGCACCCACTGCTTCAACCCGAACCTCTCCCCGGTGGTCAAGCTCAACTTTCAGCATTGGGAGAACGAGGCGGAGGACATCGCCGGGATGCGCCGCGAAATGGCGCTCTCGCTCATCAACCATACTTCGCTGTGGTGGTTCGACATGTGGGGCGGCTATTACCAGACCGAGGAAATTTTCGCCAACCTGGTCCGGATGAAGGAGCTGTGGGACCGTTACTCCGCCGACGATTCACCCGGCCGCGCCGAAATTGCCATGGTGGTCGATCCCGACGGTACATCACTGGTTAACGATGAAACCGCCGGAGCAAACCGTTTTCACCGCGACCTCTGCCATTTGCTCAATCAAACCGGCGCCCCCGTTGAGGCGGTCAGTTTCGACGATCTGCTTGAGCCCGGAGCGGCGGAACCATACAAGCTGCTGATCTTCGCCTCGGTCTTCGAGCTGGATGAAGAACGGCTTCAGCGTTACCGCGCCGCCATTGCCGGAAAGTGCACGGTTCTCTGGCTCTACGCCGCCGGAATCAGCGACGGAAAGCGCATCAACCTTGAACGCAACCGGGAACTGGCCTGCGTCCCCTTCGGAACGCCCGGCCTGGCGCGAACGGGCCGGACGCTCTATCTCCACCGTCCGGAAGAGCTGACCGTGCCGCTGCTGCGCGAAATCGCCGCGGAAGCCGGCGTTCTGCTGTGGACGGAGGAAGCGGCCCCCGTCTTCGCCAACGCCCGTCTCGCCGCGTTCCACACGGCAACCGGCGGCGAGCGGCAGCTGACCTTCCCGCCCGAGGTCGAATCCGTGACGGAGCTCTTCTCCCAACGGAGTTTTACTTTGCAAGATCATCGGTTGAGTTATCGGTTCAACAAACCCGATACCGTTCTCTTTGAACTGCATTCCAATTCAGACGCCTGAGCCAATTGCAAAGAATGCCGTATCCGGTTCGAGGAAATCGCAGGTGAATTTCCCGTTGCGGATGGGGTATTCTTTGCCGGTGAAAAGCTCGATTGCCGTTCCAGAAGGGACTTTTACGCTGAGCTCTTCCCTGCCGCCGGCGGCGGTGTGAACGGCGAGCAGGGGACCTTCGGCGTAAACCGGCCACTCCCGGCAGGTATAGAGGTGTACGCCGGCTTCCCGGGCGATCTCTTTCAGCAGGGCGGGGGTGAGCTGCCGGTAATCCCGGAGAGATACGGAGTTCCAATTGCCGAAAGCCGCTTTTTGAGTTCCTTCGGCGCGCCTCGGTATTCCTGTTAGTTTTTCGCAGTTTTCCTCCGCATATTTCCCGTCGGCAATGATTCCGGCGGGGCCCAGCCAGAGAACGGTACGCCCCTCCCGGAGAACATATTGTTGCAAGACTTCCCGTTTTACCGGAGTCAGGTGGAAAAGGGAGGTGAAGATCACCAGTTTGTACCGGGAGAAGTCTTCGATCCGGGGAAGATCGTTAAAAGAATAAATCTGATACGGCGCGCCTGAGCGGTTCAGCTTTGTGCGCGTGCCCACATTGATCTCCGGAACGGCGGGATGATCCTGATTGAGAAAATAGGTGCTGTCGGCATCCACGATCATGGCGATTTCGCTGACTTCTACCGCCGGAGCGGCGGCGTATCGGCTCCAGATTTCCCGTGCCCTGGCGAGCGTATTCATCACCGCCTCTCCCTGATAGTAGTCGCCCCACATATCGAACCACCAGAGATGGGTACGGTGTATGAGCCCCAGTGCGGTTTCCCGCTTGAGTCCCGCCACGGTGGAACGTTCATCGGGCCATGCGGAATCCAGCCGGAGATTGATGCCGGGAGCCAGATAGGAGTTGTAGGTATTGGTGCGCTGATCGCACTCGTGAAGCAGCCGCTTGCCCCGGACCGTGATGCTGCCGTGTGGCGTCAGGAAGCCGCTGCCGCCGCCGATGTGCCGATCCTCATAGGTTCCGGGACAGACCGCGAAATCGATTTCCGGACTGTCGAGAAGCCGCTCATAATCCAGATGGCCGCAGGAAACCAGCGTCCTGGCCGTCTGTTCCAGGAGATAGCCGAAGAAACAACCGATATCCGCCTTCCTGCCGATGACTTTGCGGGTGACTGCGGCAAAATGAAGAACGGCATCCGCCACCGATTCGTTGCAGAAGCGCCAGTAATCCAGCGCCGTTTGATCCGTGACGGGGTCCCGGAGCAGATTTTCGTGGGAGATATGATCCCGGACGGAGGCGGGCGGAATATCCACCGGGTCGGGAAGGCCTTTTTTGAGGCACCATTGCCGCCATGCTTCCCGCCGGTGGGGGTCTTCGGAGCCCAGCGAATAATCGTACCACTCATCGGTACCGCCGCACGCCAGGATGTAGGCCTGAATCCGGCTGCCGTATCCGGCGTCGGCATAGCGGAGAAACGCTTCGAGATATTTGGCGGTCGCTTCGAGCCAATGGGGATTATGGATGGCTTTGCCCAGATTGTTGAACGTATCGCAGCAGTCGTGCTGAAACATGTGTTCCAGCCATGCCGGAGAATTCAAGTCGACCATACAGAGAAACTTTGCTTCCGGCATGGGGAGCGTGACATTGTGGATCATTTCATCCAACGGAGCGAAGTCCAGCCGGTCGAACCACCGCCACACCGGGGGATACTGCGAATAGGGAGTCCCCCGGGAATTCAGTGTGTGAGCCGGAAAGAGGCAGACGGTATCGTACCCGGCGGCATTGAATTTCTCAATGGTATTCAGCGGGGTGTAAAAAGACCGGTAGGCCAGAAACGGCGGCTTCGTACTCATTGCAGCTTCTCCTTGATTTGGATTTGGCTACAATTTAACAGCAGCGGGAAAAATATCAATGCGGAAAATCTGCTTCCGGAAAGTATTTTCGGGAATTCTTTGTCGAAAAAAATCGACAATTTATTCTTCGGCATTTGCCCAGCAGAAATCCCAGATCAGTTTCAAAGAGGAGTACAGCGCGTTGTCGTCGATGATGAAAGCGTGATTATGGGGATGTTCGGAAATAACAATGATGCTGCCGTTGCATAAAGCGATGCTGGCCGCAAAATGGAAGCCGGTGTCAGGGAGATAGCGCACCCGGCGGAGGTTCTCTTCATTGCCGAGAGAGTCGGCCTCGTTGGTCTCGGCGCTCCTGATCCGGAGGGCATTTGACCAGACTTTCCGTCGGATGCGCCGCCGGGTGAAATCGTGAAGATACTCCTGCCCGAGCCCGGTTGCAAAGGAACTCATGCCGCCGAAATAGAAGTATTCGCTGTTGGGTTTGGCGATCAGCTCTTCGTGGGTCTTGCGGATGCCGTCCAGGCCTTCCGTGTAACGGATGGGGGGACGGTGGGCATCGCCCTGCAGAAAAATGGAACGCAATTCCGGCATCAGGTTTCCGAGGGCAAGCCGCTGCATATCCTGAAGATGGATCAGGTGTTCGGGCGGTTCCGCGGCGAAGAAACTGCGCTTGCCCCGGGCTCCCCGGGAGATCAACTGATCTTTGATGAGCTCCTCCAGATAGCCGTAAACCGTGCTGCGTTTGAGCTTGGAACGCTGGGCGATCTCTGCGGCGGTGCCGCCGCGTTCAAGAACCGTCAGATAGACTTTTGCCTTCTTTTCGCTGAAACCGAGACTTTCCAGGTCACCTGTCGCAAGAGCCATTTTTCTTCCCTTTTGTCGATTTTTACGGACAATAGTTTTTGTTCTTGACTTTTTTTCTGATTTTGAATATAATATTGAGAAAGGGAAATTTCAAATCCATAGCCTCCGGGAAGAAAAAACAAAAACAAAGGAGAAAATATGAAAAAACGCTTTACCCTCATAGAGCTGCTGGTGGTAATCGCCATCATCGCCATCCTTGCTGCGATGCTGCTGCCCGCTTTGAACAAAGCCAGAGACAAGGCCAGGTCGACTGCCTGCGTCAACAACTTGAAGCAGTCTATGCTGGCGCACCAGTTCTATGGGAATGATCATAATTTCTTCCTGCTCCGTACCTACATCAACTCGGTTCTCTGGCCCCATTCCAGATATCTTCCCGGCTACACCAAAATGAGCGAGGATATCTTTTATTGTCCGTCCCGCCAGATCCCGGCGGCTCTGAGTACGGCCGCCAACCGGCCGAATCACGCTTACGCCGTCTCCACCCTGGATCTTTCGCTCGATTACAATTCCGCCTGGCAACGCATTTACGGCGGCAGGATCGTCCTAGGATTTGAAAGCAACAACGTCTATCTGCTCAGTATCAACAGGATGAGAAATGCCTCAAAACTTTTTCTGCTGACGGAGTCGAGGCTCTGCAGCGACACCTACATCGACCAGAACATCCCCCAATGGATCTTTGCTTCTTATGCTTATTCCAAAAATTACGGCTGCATCCAGATGGTGCACAGCAACAAAGCCAACGTCGCCATGGCCGACGGCCATGTGGAAACGATGAGCGGCCGGGAAATGCGCAATTCCACTTATGCCGTAAAATGTTTCTTCGAAGAGAACGGTAACGCGCCGATCCTTATGCCGTAACAATATCCGAAAGAGGTGAACATGTTGAAAAGTGCGGTTTCTGTTGCCTTGACGGCGGCTTCTGTGCTGCTGCAGGCGGAAAATGTGGTGCGCAACGGTGCTTTTGATTACTCCAAACGGCACAATGGTTCGGATATGCGGGTGGGAATGTTCGACAATATCTCCCATGTCCGTGAGATGCAAGCCCAGCCCAGGTGGATCTCCGCTCCCTTCGAGGGATGGTGGGTCCAGTCCCCCGAGGGCGGGACGATCGCGGTGGAGGACGGCGGCGGGTTTCTCCGGCTCACCGGCAACGGGGTACTCCACTCCGTGCCCCGCCCTCTTGCCGCTCCCGATGCCGTTCTTTCCGCCGATGTCCGGACCAATGGCTTGAAAAAGGGCGTTCTTTCCCTGGAATCCCTCCACTTGAGAGAAGACGGGAACACCCGCACTGCCGGAGCAAAGCACCTGGGATTGCCCAACGACACCGGCGGCAAGTTTGTCCGGCTTCATATTCCCTACGAGGGGCTGCCGGGAGAAACCGTGGCTCTCCGCATTCTTATGAGCGAAGGAACCGTCGAGCTGGACAATGTCCGGATCGGTGCCGGATTGGAAGAGAAAGCCTTTGAAGTCCGTCCCGGCGATATGCTGGACCTGCAACTGGGCAAATATCCGTCGGACAGGTTTCCCCGTTTCTTCACGGCCGAATCCGGCAAACAACCCCTTGTCATCACCAACAAGGCCCGGAATCCCATCTCCGGCAAACTGACCGTCTATCTGGATGTGTGGAACAAACCCGGCAAGACCGTATTCCTGACCAGGGAACTTGCAGACTGGAAACACGGCGAAACGATCGCCTGCGATGTGGAAACCGGAAAACTGCCGCCGGATGGCTACATCATCCTTGCCGAACTCACGGATGAATCCGGCAACATTCTTATTTCCAAAGATATTTACGATCCGACCCAGACCGGGAGCGGCAAAGTGGGCAACAGCATGCTCGCCGCCCATAACGGCATCCGTTTCGGCGTCTATCCGGATACCCGCCCCGCCAGGCTCTACGGCATCGCCAACGGCATGATCGGCCAGGGCAGCTGGTATCACGGGGTGCGGGTGGATGATTTCGCCACCGGCAAAGAGCTGGGAGTCGCCGGTTATCACGGGTACGATACGGAGGATGAACTGTTTTCCGGCGCCGTGGGCGGAGCCCAGCTTTACTCCTGCTACCGTTTTGACCGTCCCGACCGTCCGGAATTGACCAACCCCGCTTACGCCAAGGCCGTGGACATCTACAATCCCGAGGCCCGGAAACTGTTGGACCGGCGGGCCGAAGAATTGGGAAAACTATTCGGAGAAGGCCCCGGATATGCCGGGATGAAAATGCGCAACGAATCCATTTACCCCGGCGACAGCTGTACCTACCCCACCGTCTGGGCGGACAAGGCTTTCCGCGAGTGGTGCCAGGAGCGTTACGGCACATTGGAAAATCTGAATCGAAACTGGAACGGCACTTATACCGACTGGGAACAGGTCGTACAGATCGTCTCCGCCGATATGGCCGAAGACAAGACCATGGTTGCCAAAAGCGGTGGGGCGGCACTCGACTGGACCGCCAATATGGGCCGTTTCACCCCCCAGATCGTCAAGCTGATGAATGATGATCCCGGCCGGGGCATGGACTGGTGCCGCTGGCGGACAGAAACTTCGCTGGAGACTTACGCAAGATTCCGCAACATCGTCAAAAAACATGCTCCCGACACGCTCGTCGGCGTCAACTTCTGCTGGCCCAATTTCTGGCCCCAGTTCGTCATGCGCTTCTGGCGGGCCACCGACGCCCCCATGCTGGATGTACAGTATACCGCCCGCATTTCCGTGGATCTCGGCACTGCCGATGAGATGCTGGACATCATGGAAATGGCCGAATCCACAGTATCCGGCAAGCCGATCTGGGGCATCGAGACTTATATCCAACCCTCTTTCCCGGCGGAGTTCGCCCCCATGCAGAATTGGGGGCTGCTGGCCCACGGGATGACTTACAACTATATTTTCAGCTGGAAAGCCTACTCCGATATGGACCAGAATATCAAAACGCGGGGCGTCCGGGCATGGGAGAAAAAAGGTGCGGAACCCATGTGGTTCATCATCGATAACGACGGAACAAAACTCCCGGCGTTCCATACCAATCAACGTTCATTGGAGGAAATCGCCGCTTTTCACAGGAAATACGACGGTTTTTCCGTGAAACGCATCTCCACTAAAACCGCCGTATATCTGCCCGATGATACGGCCGAATTTGTCATCATGACCACCGGCAACAAGCCTTTCAACTCCAGCATCACCAGTTCCCGGGTCACGTTGGGCGGCCAGATGCGTATGAACGGCGTCACGCTGGATTATATGGACGATGATGCGTTGATGAAGCTGGATGGCGCAAAGCATGACACGTTGTTCATTCCGCCGTCTCCGGTGATGAGCGATGAAGCGCTGGCGAAGATCGCCGGATTTGTCCGCGAGGGCGGCACCGCCGTCTTCATGGGCCCCTGCGGTGTTTATGATCCGTACTTGCGGGTGCGCAAGGAGTTTGCCGGCGGCCTTTTCTCCAACGGGGACTGGCTGATTCCGGCAAAGTGGAAGAGCCATCTGCAATTCATCGGCGATTACGGCGCCAATACCCGGGAAGGCATCAGCTCCGTGAAGGATTTCCCGGCTTTGCCCGGAGCTGCCCCGGTCAGGTTTTCCGATGGAACCGCGGCGGGCAATGTCAGGAGTTTCGGGAAAGGGAAAGTCTATGTGATGACCCGCTGGGCCGACCGTTACCGGTATTCGGTCATCCAGCCCACCGCTGAATTGCGCAAGTATATGAAAGAGTTGATCGCCTTGCTGAAACTTCCGGTCCCGGCCGTCTGGGAATCCGGCGATACCCCCGAAGCGAAAGGATATGGCCGTGTCGGGGAGGGGGCTCCTTATGTGGAGGCGGTGATCCGGGAACAAGCCGCCGGCAGCAGGTTCCTGTTCGCATTGAATCAGGGCGGAGCCGGAAAAGGCCGGATCGTTCTTGCCGACGGCAATTGGAACGTGACCGATGTTCTGACCGGAAAACCGGTGAAACTTGAAAATGGAGCCATCGAACTGGATATGCCGGCCTTGAATTACAGAGTTTTCCGGCTTACCCGGTAACGGATTATTTTATGAAGATCAAACAAAATCTGCACATCCACTCCAGCCACTCCTGCGATTCGGCATGTATTTCCATGCCCGCCATCATCAAGGAGATGCAGGAGATCGGCATCGAGGAGTACGCTGTAACCGACCACCTTCACACCGCATACAATCTGCCGGATATCGTCAGCGCCAAACGGGATTATCTGCGCTACTGCCCGCCGGAAAACTTCCACTTCGGTGTGGAGGTCAGCTGCGTGACGCAGCACGAGTGCGACGAGATCGCCCGGGGACACTACAAGGCATGGGGAGATATTCCTGTTTTCGGGCTGCGCAATATTGAAGAATTCGACGGGCGCATGGCGATCGGCATCACCGGAGAGGATATCGAAGAGCTCGGTATCGAACTTGTGGTGGCCGGCGTCCACTGGCCGCTGGGATATCCCAAGACCCGCGAGGAGGTCATACGGAATTACTTTGACCAGCATATGTTTCTCATCGAACATCCGCTGGTGGATGTGCTGGCCCATCCGTGGGACTCCGTCGCCATGGCGGCGGGAGACTGGTATCACTTCCGGGATGCGGCGCACATCGACCACTCCGTTTACAACCACATCCCCCGGGAACTCAATGACCGTCTGGCCGAAGCCCTGATCCGGTATCGCAAACCGGCCGAAATCAATCTGCCCGTCATCGCCAGTCCGCTGCCGGCAGTACGGAAATTTTATCTCGATCTGCTTACCGACTGGAAGACGAAAGGGGTAAAATTCACGCTCGGGGATGATCTGCATGGCGCTCACTTCTCAAAAGATCTGTTCATCTTTGCGGAACAGGCGCTGACGGACCGGGGATTCACCGAAGAGGATTTCATCCTTCCGTTCAAACGTTGAACTGCATCCGGGCAAGGTGTATATTAGTACCATTCGATAAAATTCGTTGGCGGACACCGGCAAATTAAGGATGGTAATGAAACAATATTTTCAGCATTGTTGCTTATTTTTTCTTCTGTTGTCGGCTTCTGTCAATCTGCCTGCGGCCGATAGCTCGGCTTATGATACGGGCATCGCCTTTGAGGCGGCAAAGGAATGGGAAAAGGCTTATACCGGCTTTCAACTGGCCGCTCTTCAAGGGGATGTCGATGGGAAAGTGATGCTGGGAGTCTGTTATATGACCGGCATGGGGACGGCAAGGAATTATGAGGCCGCGTTTGAATTGTTTCAGGAAGCCGCCGAAAAAGGCGATTCCACCGGGGAATTCAATCTGGCGGTTTCCTACGAAAACGGATACGGTACGAAACGGGATTTGGCGAAAGCGTTTTTCTGGTATCAACGGGCCGCGTCGCATGGCAACCCCGAAGGGATGTATGAATTGGGGCAATGTTATTATTATGGCGCGGGGACGGAGAAAAACCATAATGCAGCCCTTGTCTGGTTCCGGAAAGCGGCAAAGGAGAACGAACCTCAGGCCCAGAATTTTTTAGGCGCCCTTTCTCTCGAAAAAGGAGACAGCCAAAAAGCCTTTCAATATTTTCGGCAAAGCGCCGATCAGGGGCTGGCGGAAGCTCAGTATCGTTTGGGGCTATGCTATGAAACGGGGAAAGGCGTCAGGCGATCATTACCCTCCGCCGTGAAGTGGTTTGAGAAATCCGCATCTCAGGAATATGTTCCCGCACTTCAAAAAATGTCGGATTGTTACCGGGATGGAATCGGCGTCGAGAAAGACGCCGTCAAAGCGATTTCGTTGGGCCAGAGAGCGGACCGGGAAATTCTGCATGAAAAACAACGCCCCGAAGATTTTGATGCGTTTTTAAAAGAAATCAATACCGGCACCCCTGAAAAAGCGCTGGAACAATTCCTTTGGCTTTATCGGGAATGGAACGAATATCATTCCTGGCTGGGGGAATTGTATCGATGGACGAAATTGTTTGAAACCGATTCCGATGCCAGGGAATTTTTGAGGAAAGCGGTTCAGGATCTGGAATCGCAAATTCTTGCCGGGGATTATTCCCAAAAGAATATTGACGGGGTTCTTGAAATCAATCGAATGCTGGGAAATGACGGTGAAACCATAAAATTCTATCGGGAATTATGCAAGAAAAATCCGAAAAAAGCAAAGCAGTATTGGAATGCCGACTATCTGGTCCTTTTTATTGATCAAGACGAGTATGAGATTCCGGAAAAACTGACCGATCCCGCCAGGGAGTTTCGTTTGCAGGTGAAAATATATCGCAATGCCGTTTCCGTTGAACGGAAATATGGTTCCGAAATTTCAAGAGAATATTTTTCCCGAACGGTTCAAGCTCTGACGAAACTGTTGCGAAAATACAATCAGAATCAAGAGGCGGATCGCATCGGGGAAGAGTTCCGCAACATAATCAACTAAGGCGCTGTATCATGAACCACGAAGCCGAAGCTTTTCTGAACGATGAAACCGAGTTCCATCTGGGATTTTTACCCACGGAACAATCCCACCCCGACACGCGCACCATGGAGGCGGATTTTCTCCGCAATACCGCCGACGGCGTGCGCACGCTTCAGCGGCCCGACCGGGCGGTGCTGGCCATGGCGGAAAGTGTGCTCAACTCCGCGCTCTTCCGGCGGATGACGGCCGAAGGGGTGCGCTGCGTCCGTCAGGGCGGGCGCATCGTTTTCTCCGGCTGCGGCGCGACCGGCAGGCTCTCGATTCTGCTCGAATCGATGTGGCGCACTTATGGCAAATGGAACGATTCCGCCGGTAGCATCATGACCGGGGGCGACTTTGCCCTGATCCGTTCCGTGGAGTCCTTCGAAGACTATCAGGTCTTCGGCCGCCGTCAGGTTGCCGACCTCAAAATGAACGAAAAAGACATGCTCGTCGCCATCACCGAAGGCGGCGAAACCAGTTCGGTCATCGGAAGTGTCAAAGAGGCGGCCGACCGGGGATGCGCGGTCTTCCTCCTGTTCAACAACCCCGCCGCGCTCCTGCGCGAAAAACTTGTCCGCTGCCGCGAGGTGATCGATGACCCGCGCGTGACCGTCGTCGATCTCTCCTGCGGGCCGATGGCGCTGGCCGGTTCCACCCGGATGCAGGCCACGAGTAGCGAACAGCTGATTGGCGGAGCCTTCCTCGAAGCCGTCGCGGCGGAGCTGGAAGGGCGCGAAACTCCCGATTTCGCCGCCGGTTTCCGCGAAGTCCTCGACCATCTCGAATCCGCCGAAACCGTCGCGCAACTCGCCGCTTACATCGATTTTGAGGCTGAAATCTATCGCGGCTGCGGCAAGCTCACCTATCTTGCCAACGACTATCTCCTCGATATCTTCACCGATACGACCGAGCGCTCCCCCACCTTCATGCTGCCGCCTTTCCGGAGCAAAACCGATAGTGCCGCCCCGCTCTCCTGGGCGTTCGTCAAGAATCCCCTGTTCGACACGGCCGGAACCTGGAACCATATGCTCCGCCGCCCGCTCCGCTGCATCGAATGGACCCGTTCCGACTATCTCGCCATGAACGCGGGCGAAAAAATCCTGGCGAATCCCCCGAAAATCAGCGCCGGATTCCTGCTCGGTTACGAAGTCGGCAATGAAACCGCCCCGGAACGTTTCGCGCCCCCCGGTTCCGGCGCGGTCATCATCGAAGTCGCCGGAGCCCCCGGCAACGCCGCCCTCGAAAAAGCCGCCCAATCGTATCCGGTCCTGAAAAAACTCGTGATTTCCTCCGGTTCCTTCGATTCCCCGCTCCATCTCCTCAACCATATGGCGCTCAAACTCGCACTCAACACGGTTTCCACCGGAACCATGGTGAAGCTCGGGCGCGTCTCCGGCAACTGGATGAGCCACGTCTCCATCTCCAACAAGAAACTGATCGACCGCGGAATCCGCCTGATCGCCGAACTCGGCAACTTGAGCTACTCCGAAGCCTGTTCCGCGCTCTTCGATTCCGTCGAGGCAATGAAACACGAACACTTCGCCGGGAACGAACCCCCGTCGGCGGTGCAATACACGCTGACGCGTTTGCGGTGACGCCAGAGCAAACGGGCCCGTGTCGGACGTGTCGGACGTGTCGGACCAATGCTCTTCACTTAACTGGTAATGCCATTTTTTTGACCACGAAATACACGAAAAACACGAAAGGGGAGAGGGAAAAATTTCGTTTTGATTTTTTTTCGTGTGTTTCGTGTAT
>JAVBSA010000627.1:0-6760 GCA_031556915.1 Victivallis sp. | reverse complement strand
TCAACCTTCTCCGCCAGGGGAGCGATACCGCCCCCAACAGCAACGCCGAAATCTACTGGTGCTCCAAGGATCAGAATATCCTCAGTAACAAGAACCTGACGCCGGCTGTCCGCTTTGCCAACGGCCGGTCGAGCTACGGTTTCAATTACTGGTATCTGGACGGCGTCAAAGCCGTCAAAGTGAAACGGCCGACTGAAACGGTCCTGATGGCCGACTCCGCCACCACCCCGGACGATGAAGTCGAGCGGGGCGGCTGGTGCACCCTGGTTCCCTGGAACTCCTCCGGCCGTTCGGTCATCTACCCCTGGCATAAACCGAGTGCGAACGTGCTCTGGATCGACGGTCACGTCACCACGGTCCGCAGCCCCAACGCCATGTACTCCGGCTTCTACGACGCCGCGGTGCTCGGCAACTGCTACCTGACCGGGGCAAACACCATCTATAATCAGTGGGATCTCGAATGAAACAAATTCTCCTCATGCTCCTGGCGGGAGCCTGCGTGCCTCTCGGTGCGCTCTCGCTGACGGAGGCGAAGCTCACGCCGGAGGGCGTGGAATTCGCCCTCTCCGGCACGCGGCGCGCCCCGGTTCCGGTGACCGTCATGCTCCGGACCGGGGGGAAGGTGTTCTTTGCGGAGGCGGCCGTCGTTCCGGCGGGACGAAGGTCGCACCGGCACATGTTTTCGCCGGAGTTCCTCCGCTGCGCTTCCGGCCGCAAGGCGGAACTGCTCCTGACCGCCGCCTCGGGCGATCATACCCGGGAGCTCCCGGCGGAGTTCCCCGGCGAACGGAAAGAGCTCCCCAAACCGGTCAATTACGGCTTCTTCACCGACAGGGACGGCAAGCGCCACGCCTGGTACATGAACCACGCCTCCGAATACGTGTTCGACGGCGAAACCTACTACCCGGTGGGCGGAATGCTCTGCCCGAGGATGCCCGGCAACACCAGTTCCACCCCGCCGCAGGAAACTCAGGATGGGTGGAAAAAACGCCTGGCGGAAGACGCCGAAGTCCTCGACCGGCTGCTGGCTTACGGGATCGACGATGTCTACATCAACCTCTCCTCCTGGGCGGAAGTTCCGCGAATCCAGGAGTTCGTCAACCTGCTTGAGAGCCGCGGTGTCCGCTACGGCTGGCAGCTCAACGCCAGGAACGGCGGCACGATTCCCGCCTGGTTCATCACCTTCGACCGGGCGAATCCGCCGCGGAACTGGCAGGGGGCGGTCAAGGGAGAATACCGGAGCGGGAAGATCTCGTTCCAGTTCCCGCGCGAATACAATGTGATCGGATTCCTGGCCACCGACGGCAACTTCTGCCGTTTTCTCCCCTTCAAAGACAACGAAGGCGTCGATGTCCGCAAGGGGATCGACGTGGATGACGGCAAGGATTTCAGCAAACAGCGGCAGGTCGTGCTGACCGCCGCCCTGCCGCTCGCCGAGGGGACGCTTTTGACGCTGATCCCGCAGGTCAACGCCAAAATGCGCCATCCGGATTTGTGGAACCCGAGCGTCCGCGCGGAAATCCGCGGCAAATTCGAGTGGGTCGGCAAAGTCCGGTGGGGCTCCAACTTCCGTTTCTTCGTCGATCCGGTGGTGAACGAGGGGAATATGCTGAACGCCACGGAAAACCTCAGGCAGGACACGCCCGAAATCAACCGCGCTCTCCAAAGCCTCCTGCAGGAAAAATACCGGACGCTCGCCGCGCTGCGCGACGGTTGGAGCTGCCCGGAACTGCCCGATTTCGAGACCGCCTCCCGCGTGATTCCTTTCCGCACCGGCAATCAACTGCTGCTGCTGGATCCCGGGCGCGGGAAGGCGTATCCTTCGGAACTCGCCACTTCGCTGATGTGGCCCGATTACAATGAGATGATCCGCAAAAGCTATTCGGCGCTCCTCGACGAAGTTTCCGCGGAACTCAAGAGCATCGTCGATCTGCCCGTCGTCAACAAAAGCGTCGGCGTCGCGGCGGAAGAGCTCCATATCAGCCGCCGTTATCTCGGCAGCGACGGCATCGGGCTCGAAGTGTACCTGAACCACGGCCCGGCCCAGGAGGCCTCCGGCGGCGGAGCCGTGGCGGCGGCGGCGGCAACGCCGCACACCGTATGGAAGGTCGTCACGGAAACCGGATTCAGCGCCAAACCCGGCAACGGCGGCGTGCGCTTCTTCCCGGATGAAAAGACGCTCGCCGATCTCGCGGAGACACTGCATGACATGAACACGAACGGCCTCTTCTTCTTCGGCCTCAAACTGCCCAAAGCCTGGCAGGACCACAACGTGTACGACCTGCCGGAGAAACTGCAATGGATGCGGAACGCGAAACTCGCTCTCGCCTCGCGGCCCGCCGCCCCGGAACCGAAAACCTTCGTCTACCCCGCCGGATTCACCTGGTGGTATTGGAGCGACCAGAGCCGGGCGCTCTACGACCACCCCCGGGGCGACATTTCCGTGTCGCTCCCGCTGCCGACCGGCGAATGGGCCTATGCGACACATGTTCTGCCGGAATCGGCGGAACTTGTGCTGCTTCACCTGCCCCCTCCCCCCTACCCGCGCTTTTACGCGCCGGAAGTGAAACAACTGCTGCAATCCGGGAAAGAGGTCATTTTCGCCGGCTCCCGCCCGGATCTCGGAACCATCCCCGAACTCGACCGCTTTTTCACCGCCAAAACCATTGCGTTTGCGGATGGTTCCAGCGCGCAGGAACTCACCCCCCTCCCCGGCAGCGAAATCCTGGCGGCGGAAAACGGCCGGGCCTGGGCGCTCCGGCACGGCAAACTCGTCATCGTCTCCCGGACGCCGGTCGCGTCGCGGACCGCCGGATTTCACCACCTCAAAAAAGAATGGATTCCATAATCACCATGCGGAAAGAACCGATTTTCAAACTTGCCCCTTTTACCGAATGCCACGCCTCCACCTTGCTGGCGCTGAACCATAACGGATTCCTCGCGGTCTGGTTCGGCGGCAGCAAGGAGGGGAACGACGACGTCGCCATCTGGGGCGCGATCCGATACCGCCAGTGGGGTGCGCCCTTCCTCATCGCCAAGCTCGGCGACGAACCGCACTGGAACCCGGTCCTGTTCCGGACCGCCGCCGGCCGGATTCAGCTTTTCTTCAAGGTGGGTAAAACCATCGCCGACTGGCGCACCTGGGTGCTCGCCTCCGACGACGAAGGGCAAAGCTGGTCGTCCCCCGCCGAACTGGTGCCGGGGGATCAAAGCGGCGGGCGCGGCCCGGTCAAAAACAAGCCGATCCTGCTGGCGGACAATGCGCTCCTCGCCCCCGCGTCGGTGGAACGGGAAGAATGGCGCGCTTTCACCGACCGCAGCACCGACGGCGGCGCAACCTGGCAGCGTTCCGCGCCGGTTGAAATGACGGGCGGCGCGATTCAACCCACCCTCTGGGAATCCGCACCCGGCCAAGTTCATATGCTGCTCCGCACCACCATCGGAGAAATCTACCGGAGCGATTCCGCCGACGGCGGCCGAAGCTGGAGCAAAGGCTATCCCGCCGGACTCCCCAACAACAACAGCGGAATCGACCTCGCCCAACTGACGGACGGCACACTCGCCCTCTGCTGCAACCCCGCGGGAACCAACTGGGGGCCGCGCAACCAGCTCGCCCTCCTGTTCTCGCAGGACAACGGAGAAAGCTGGAGCGAGCCGTTCTATCTGGAAAATGAAAAAGACGGCGAATATTCCTATCCCGCCGTCATTCCTCTCCCGGACAACCGGTTCGCGGTCACCTACACCCACCGGCGGCGTGGAATCACCTTTTTCAACGCCGCCCTGAATGAGTTCGCCGTAACTCCGGCAAATCAATTGCTTACCGTTTAACCCCCCACTTGAGGCTCCCCTTGTCTTGAGTCTGTGACGGACTTTCACCGTCGGGTTATCGCCCATGCCGGGTGTACGAAAAAAACTCCCGCACTGCCGAAGCGATGCGGGAGTTGAAAAAGACGGTTTATTTGCCGTAATAGGCCTTGAGGTAAAGCTCCTTGATTTCCGAGATCAGGGGATAGCGCGGGTTTGCGCCGGTGCACTGGTCGTCGAACGCCTTCTCCGAGAGCTCGTCGACCTTGGCGAGGAAGTCCTTTTCGGGAATCCCCATCTCCTTGAGGCTGGCGGGGACTTCGAGCTTCTTCTTGAGTTTTTCCACTTCGGCGATCAGGGCTTCGACCTTTTCTTCCGGAGTCATCTTCTCATTGGTGAACTTGAGGAAGTCCGCGATCATGCCGTAGCGCTCTTTGGCCTCGGGGCATTTGTACTGCGAGAAGGTTCCCTGCTTGGTCGGCTTGCTGGTTCCGTTGAAGCGGATGACGTGCCCGATCAGGAGCGCGTTGGCCAACCCGTGCGGAACATGGAACTCCGCGCCGAGCTTGTGCGCCATCGAGTGGCAGAGCCCGAGGAACGCGTTGGCGAACGCCATGCCCGCGATGGTGGCGGCGTGGTGGATTTTTTCGCGCGCCACTTCGTTTTCGGGTTCGTTGTAGCTGGTCGGCAGGTATTTGAAGACCAGCCGGGCGGCTTCCCTCGCCAGGGCGTTGGTGTATTCGCTCGCCATGATCGAAACCCGCGCTTCGAGAGCGTGGACGAGGGCGTCGAGCCCGCTGTAGGCGGTGAGCTTTTTCGGCATGCCCATGACCAGCTTGGTATCGACGATCGCCATGTCGGGGGTGAGTTCGTAGTCGGCCAGCGGGTACTTAGTGCCGGTCTTTTCGTCGGTGATCACGGCGAAAGGGGTCACTTCCGAGCCGGTTCCCGAAGTGGTCGGAATCGCCACCATCATGGCTTTTTCACCGAGTTTCGGGAACTTGTAGACGCGTTTGCGGATATCCATGAAACGCATGGCGATGTCTTCAAACTCCACATCCGGGTGCTCGTAGAGAAGCCACATGATCTTGGCGGCGTCCATCGGCGAACCGCCGCCGAAGGCGATGATGGTGTCCGGCTTGAAGGCGTTCATGCGTTCCGCGCCGCGATAGGCGCTTTTGAGCGTCGGGTCGGGTTCCACGTCGGAGAAGACTTCGATCTTGAAATCCATCTCCTGGAGGAATTCGACCATGTTGCCCAGAATGTCCGAGTTGGCCATGAAGCCATCGGTGACGATGAACGCGCGCTTGCGGTTTTCTTCTTTGAGGTCGCGCAGCGCCTCGTTGAGGCAGCCGTATTTGAAGTAGACCTTTTCAGGAACCCGGAACCAAAGCATGTTTTCCCTCCGTTCGGCAGTGGTCTTGATATTGAGCAGATGTTTCGGCGCCACGTTCTGGCTGACCGAGTTGCCGCCCCAGCTGCCGCAGCCGAGCGTCAGCGACGGGTCGAGTTTGAAGTTGAAGACGTCGCCGATCGCGCCCTGGCTCGAGGGCATGTTGATCAGCGTCCGGCAGGTCTTGGTCTGATCGCTGAATTTGCGGATGCGTTCGTCGTTGCGCGGATTGGTGTAGAGCACGCTGGTGTGTCCGAGCCCGCCGAAGTCGAGGAGTTTCTGCGCATATTTCAACGCGTCGTCGAAATCCTTCGCCTTGTACATGGCGAGCACGGGGGAGAGTTTTTCCACGCTGAAGGGATATTCGGGACCGACGCCGTCGGTTTCGCCGATCAAAACTTTGGTGTAATCCGGCACCGCAAGTCCGGCCATGGCGGCAATTTTGACCGCGCTCTGGCCGACGATTCCGGCGTTGAGCTTGCCGTCGACGACGATGACTTTGGCAACCTTGTCGGCCTCCCCGGCATTGAGGATATAAGCGCCGCGCTTGATGAATTCCTTCTTGACGGCGTCATAGATCTCCTTGACCACCACGACCGACTGTTCCGAGGCGCAGATCATGCCGTTGTCGAAGGTTTTGCTCTGCAGGACCGAGCTGACGGCCATCAGGATGTCACAGGTTTCGTCCATCACCGCCGGGGTGTTGCCGGGGCCGACGCCGAGGGCCGGGATTCCGCTCGAATAGGCGGCTTTGACCATGCCGGGGCCGCCGGTGGCCAGGATCATGCTGATGGCGGGGTCGCCCATCAGGTGCTTGCTCTGGGCGACGGTCGGCTCGTCGATCCAGCCGATGATTCCGGCGGGGGCGCCCGCCTTGACGGCGGCGTCGAGGACGACTTTGGCGGCGGCGATGGTACACTGCTTGGCGCGCGGATGCGGGCTGAAGATGATGCCGTTCCGGGTTTTAAGCGCCAGGAGCGATTTAAAAATCGCGGTCGAAGTCGGGTTGGTGGTCGGCACGATGCCGGCGATGATTCCGACCGGTTCGGCGATTTTGATGATGCCGAACGCTTCATCGAACTCGATTTCGCCGCAGGTTTTTTCGTTCTTGTAACGGTTGTAGACCGATTCCGAAGCGAAGTGGTTTTTGATCACCTTGTCTTCGATGACGCCCATGCCGGTCTCGGCGACCGCCATTTTGGCGAGCGGAATGCGTTCTTCGTTGGCGGCGAGCGCGGCGGCGCGGAAAATGTCGTCGACCTGCGCTTGCGTGTAAGTCGCGTAGATTTTCTGCGCGGCCTGAACCCTGGCGATTGTCGCATTGAGCGCGGCCATTTCGTCCGCCGCATCCGTTGCCTGAACCGCCGTTGCCTTGAGATTTTTCTTGTCAGCCATAGGGAACCTCCTCCGGTTTTGGTTACAATTATATCGATATATTTTTATCTATCTCATCAATATACCACGCCTTTTTCATTAGTCAAACCCAAAAGATATTTTTTTATCTATTTAACACAAAAAATAACATTTCTGTAATTTTGAGCAGTAGCCCGGCCCAGGACTTGA
>JAVBSA010000409.1:0-3416 GCA_031556915.1 Victivallis sp. | reverse complement strand
AGTTTATTGACTCCGTCGATCATGCATGCGTAGCGTCCGGCGACGGCGTCGAACCATCCGCAGCGGCGGGGGCGGCCGGTGGTGGCGCCGAATTCGTGGCCGATTTTGCGGAGGGCTTCACCGGTTTCGTCGAAGAGTTCGGTGGGGAACGGGCCTTCGCCGACGCGGGTGGTATATGCCTTGATCACGCCCCAGGTGTCGCGGATGCGCTGGGGGGGGATTCCGGCGCCGCAGCAGGCTCCGCCGGAGACGGTGTTGCTGCTGGTGACGAAGGGATAGGTGCCGTGGTCGATATCGAGCAATGCGGCCTGTGCGCCTTCGCAGAGAACCTTTTTGCCTTCTTTGATGGCGGCGTTGACGATATAAACGGTATCGCAGACATGCTTGGCGAGGTAAGCGGCGGCCTCTTTGACCTTGAGCCATTCGGCGTCGACATCGAGCTGTTCGAGGCCGTTGTCGGCGAAAATCTTATTGTAGCGGGCAGATTCGGCGCGGAATTCGCGTTCGAGGGTTTCCGGTTTGGTCAGCGCGATGCCGCGGATGCCGGTGCGGTTCATTTTGTCGGAATAGGCGGGGCCGATTCCGCGTTTGGTGGTGCCGATCTTCTTATCGCCGGCGGAACTTTCCTTGAGGGCGTCCGCGCGCTTGTGATATTCGAAAATGAGCTGGGCGCGGTTGGAGAGTTTGATATTTTCGACGGAGAATCCTTTTTCGGCGATATTCTTCATTTCGCCGACGAGGCCGAGCACGTCGACCACGAGGCCGTTGCCGATGACGTTGACGACGTTGGGGCGGAAGATGCCGGAGGGAATCAGGTGAAGCACATAGTGATCGCTCCCGATTTCAACGGTATGTCCGGCATTGTTGCCGCCCTGGAAGCGGACGACCATATCGACATCCTGCGTGAGAACGTCGATGAGCTTGCCTTTTCCTTCATCTCCCCACTGGGTTCCGACCAAAATGTCAACCGGCATATTTTTCTCCCTTGAAAGGTTATATTATTTCGTATGAAAAGCAAGTGGATAATGTATCCCCGGACGGGGAAAAAAGCAAGTCGGTTAAAGGCCTTCACGCTCTTTTTTCCGCCATTGGCGGATTGCTTCGAGAAAGGTCGGAACGACGGTCGCAGCTTTGGTCGGGCCGATGCCGGAAATGGTCAGCGCCTCCTCTACGGTGATGGGCTGCTGTTCGGCGACCTCGCGCAGCACGGCGTCGCCGAGGATGACGAATGCGGGCACGCCGCGCCGGTCGGCGAGTTCTTTGCGCACTTTGCGCAAGGCCTCGAAAAGATCGTCGTCATCTTCCTCTGCCGCAACAGCGGCGGCGAGGGCGCGGGGGTTGGTGCCCTGGGCGCGGGGGTTGGTGCCGTCACGGCGGCTCCCGTTTCGTTTTTCCGTAATTTCCGGAACGTCGATCCTGGCCTTGGCGTGCCCGGCGAGAACTTCGAGCCCTTTGGCGGTGATTGCAATACAGGGGAAATCGCCGACTTCGATCCGGCCGATATAACCGCCGTGTTCGAGGGATTTCATGTAGGCGGTGACCCGGGCCTGCCGGATCTGATCCAACGCGCCGAAAAATTTGTTGCGGTGAAGACCGCGATTGGTGAGCTCGGCGTTTTTGCTGCCGGAGAGGATCTGGCTGATTTTGTTGATTCCCATGCGTCCGTCGAAATGGTCGACGGCTCCGAGGATGCGGCGGATAATTTCCGCCTCGGTTCCGCCGGTGACTTCGCGCATGGCGGCGGAGGCGGCGCTTTCGCCGGAACAATTGTCGCAGCTGCCGCATTTCCAGTACTTCACATCTTCGCCGAAATAGCTCACCAGCGCCGCCTGGCGGCAGCCGTGCGCCTGGGCGTAGCGGCACATTTCATCGAGCCGCGCGAGTTCGAAATCGTGTTTGGTCCGCATGGCGGCAAAATCCATGTCCACTTGAACTTTATCGGGGTTCAAAAGTTCGATTCCGCGGCCGGAAAAGGGCGTGGTCCATTCGAGGCATTCGCCGTGGAGCGCTTTGATCACCCGTTTCACCTGTTCGACCTGGAGCCCGACCGTCCCGGCAAGCTCATCGAAGGTGAAAGCGGTTTGCTTTTTCAGTTTTTCCCCGTGCGTTGCCAGACAGCGGTAGATGAAGCGCGAGCGCTGGGTCGCCTGTTCGGCGTGGAGTTTCAGAAGTTCGCCGACCTCGCCGGAGAAACGGAGAAACCCGCGGTTGTCGCGCCGGAATCCCCGGTCGATCAAGCCGGCTTTTTCCAGCACGCTCATGGCGGCGGAGATCTGGCTGTCGGACTTCGCCTCGCGGACGAGGCCGACCAGTTCGGCGTAATGCGCTTCGATGACATTGGTTTTGCGTTCGGCACTCAGGCGGCGGAGCGCGGTATAGAGTTCCTGTACCAATTCCGGAGTCGGGTTGCCGAGGTCGATCAGGAATTCCTGGGTGTACCGGTCGCGCCAGGCGTAGAGCAGCAGGCACTCGGCGTCTTCGCCGTCGCGCCCGGCGCGCCCCGCCTCCTGATAATAGGCTTCGAGGGAACCGGGCAGATTGTAATGGATGACCTGCCGCACGTCGGGGCGGTCGATCCCCATGCCGAAGGCGTTGGTGGCGGCGAGGACGGGGCAAGGATCGTTCATAAAGCGTTCCTGCGCCTCTTTTCGTTCGATATCGGACATGCCGGCGTGATAACCGATGCAGCCGAGTTCGATGGTCAGCTGTTCCACCGCTTTGCGGGTGGAGGCATAGATGATGGTCGGCCGTTTCTTCCCGAGGCACGCCTGTACGGCGGCGAGCTTGCTGGCGTCGGAGGAGACCTGTCTCACTTTGAACGCAAGGTTGGGTCGTTTGAATCCGGCCACATGGACGGTCATTTCGGGCCGGTTGAGTTTGCCCCGGATATCTTCCCTGACTCTCGGCGTCGCGGTGGCGGTGAAGGCGCACACCTGCGGGATCCTGAATTGGTCGAGCACTTCGCCCAGCCGGAAGTAGGAGGGGCGGAAATCGTGTCCCCACTGGCTGATGCAGTGCGCTTCGTCCACCACCATTAAGGAGGGGGGATTGCGGTGGAGGAAGTTGCGGAAAAAGTCGGTCTGGAACCGTTCCGGGGCGACGTAGAGGAGTTTCATTTCGCCTGCCGCCGCCGCGTCGGCGATGCGTGTCTGTTCCGGGAACGGGACGGTGCTGTTGATGAATCCCGCCGAGATTCCGCGTCGCGTCAGGGCGTCGACCTGATCTTTCATGAGGGAGATCAGAGGGGAGACGACGATTCCGTAACCGGGCCGCATGAGGATCGGCAGTTGATAACAGAGTGATTTGCCGGCTCCGGTGGGCATGATGACGCAGAGGTCGTTGCCGGTCAGGACGGCTTCGACGACCTCCTGCTGGTTATCGAGGAAGCCGTCGAACCCGAAGTAAAATTTAAGTGC
>JAVBSA010000126.1:0-6941 GCA_031556915.1 Victivallis sp. | reverse complement strand
AAGTACCTATTTTGAGCTTCGCTCAAAATGGGTGCCCGGCGGCGGCACCTTGCCGCTCTGGGAGGGTTTGGGAGGGGCGAAGCGTCCTCCCAATTCCCTGAGCGTGGGGTCAGAGGCAGAAGACGGGGAAGGTTGAGGAGTCTTTGCTGAGCATGCCGGGAGCTGCCGAGATGCAGCTCTCGCGGCCGGAGCCGTCGTTGTCGTTGATCATGAGGTTGAGTTGGAATCCTTCTTTGCCGATTCCTTCGGTGAGACCGATGGCGCGGAATGGAATGGCTGCTTCATAGACGGTTTGCTTTGTGTTTTCGTCGCGCCGGGTGTTGAGGCGGATCTGGCCGGCGGCTTGGGCGGCGTCATATCCTTCGGGCGTCATCCATGTGTAGACTTCCGGAGTGTTGTCTGCGAGGTGGGTGAAACCGAATTCCCACTGGCCGTTCTGGCGGGGGAGTTTCATGCCGAGCTGGACGTTGTCGCCCTGCCAGACTTCGCGGCCGGAATGGGGCTGGTGGTGGATGTCGTCGCGTACGATGATTTCAAGCAGGAGTTCGCGCTCGTTCCTTGCCAGGCGGAGTTCGGCGCTCAGGTCTTCGGGGCCTTTCCATTGCAGGTGGGCGAAAGAGCCTTCGACCGGTACCAGGGATTGCACCTGATCGGGGTGGTTGAGCTTGAATTCCGGTTCAAGGTTGAATTTTCCGGCGGGAATGGAGATGACGCTTCGGGGCAACAGGTCGAGGGTTCCCTGCCAGAGGTTGCCGACGGAGACCGTTACCGGAACCGGGCAGGCCCGGTATTCTTTCACCGGGGCGAAATCGAAGGTGAGCGCCGCTTTGCCGCCGGGCGGAATCGTGACGGTTCGGGCGGCGGGCGAGATTGCCAGCTCCGGGGTGGAGGGCAGTTCGACTTTGACGGCCAACGGCGCGGAAGAGGGGTTCCGGCATTCGTAAGAGGCGGTCACTTTCCGGCCGGGGAAGAGGCGGAGGCCGGAATCGAACCGCAGGAAATTCCCGACGGGAACGGGCGGCGCCGCTTGGCCGGCGACCCGCAGCACGGCGGGGCGGCCCCGGTTTTCCAGAAGGACGACGCCGTCGCGACCGGCCGTTTTCGTCACGTTCCCCCAGAGGTCGATCACAGAGGCGTCGCCGTCGACGCCGGTGAAAAGCAGGAGCGTATTGCCGCTTGTCCCCTCTTCGCGCCAGTGCGGAATCAGATAGCTGCCGTCGGCGGCGCGGAAAACGAGCGCATTCTCCGCCTTCGCAACCAATTGCGCACCGCGGAAACAGGTTGTCAGCATATTGTAGGCGGCGTAGACCGGTTTGGGTTGCAAATCCCGGGTGAGCATGCCGTAATTGGCTTCGGAATCGCCCGGATCTTCTTTGATGTTGCGCAGATTGTACCAGTTGTAGCCGACGGCTCCGTTGCTCCAGGCGGTGAAGAGGTTGTGGAAGAGGGTTTCGGCCTGCATCTGTTCGGAGATTTCGCCGATGGAGGCGATGGCGGTTTCATTGGCGTACCACGGGGTGTCGTCTTTGAGTTTCTCCCGGAACGCAAGAAGTTTCTCCACCTGGGCACGGTAATGCGCCGGGGTGGAATGCATATGAACGGCAAAGAGATCGTAATACTGCCGCCCGCCCTCCACGCATTTGCGCACGTAATCGGGATCGGCGGAACGCCCCGGCGGGTTGAGGTCGGGGGTGGCGAATCCGGCGCTGAACAGCGTGATGCCGGGAACGGTTTCCCGCAGGGCGCGGCTGGTGATTTTGAGGATTTCGAGGTATTCTCCGGGTGAAAAATTGGCGAAGGGAATCAGGTCGGGTTCGTTCCAGACCTCGGCGTAATGCAAGTCGGCACGGTAACGTTCGGCGACCTTGCGGACAAATTCCTCCCAATGCCGGTAATCGGGGCGCTGCCCGCGGGGGCTGTTGTTTTTCACGGCGGGAACCCAGTCTTTCGCCGTCGCCCAGGCGGGCATGCCGAGAAAGATGGGAGCGAATTCGAGGTCGTTTTCGCGGCAGAGCCGGACGATGTCGTCGTAGATGTCGAAGTTCCATTCTCCCTGCCGGGGTTCCAGCCGGTGCGACTCCAGCGCGGAACGGACCAATTTGGCGCCGCAGAGGGAGGCCGCCCGCATCATCCGGCGGCGATCCGCCGCCGGATAACGCTGGGGATGGGCGCAGATGCCGAAAACGAATCCCCCGGGCTTTCCCGGCAGAGGGCCGGCAGGCTGCAGATAGGCGTAGCGGTGAAGGCGCTGTTGAAAGAGGTTGCCGCCGTCGGCCTGAAACCGGACCGTGTAAACGCCGAATTGTTCCGGGCGCGGCAGCGGGATGTCGCAAGTGCCAGTTCCGGCCAGTTTCACCGGCACTTGTTTGCGCAGCAGTTCTTCTCCGTCGGGGTCGCAGACCAGGTATTCGAGGTCGGCCTCCTGCGCCAGGAGGCCGGGGTTGTGCAATTTGAGCCGGAGTTCCGATTCCCGGCCGGGGATGACGAGATTGAGGTCGTCGCCGGTTTCGAGCGTTATTTCGATCTTGGCCTTTTCCGGCACCAGGGCCAGCTTGCCCAGCGCCGCCCCGCCGATGCCGTGCTGCGCGGTAAAACTGCATGAGACGCCCTGAAGGCGCAACGGCGGATCGGGAACGCGGTTCTGCACCCGGCCGCCCCAGACATTCGCCTTGAGGTTGGCGCGATCGAAGTCGAATTTCACCGTCTCCCATGCTCCGGCGGCGGACGGCAGGTCGGCGACCAGCTGAAAGGTCTCGCCGTCGCGGTCGACGATGAAAAGACTGGCGCGCCGGACAGAACTCTCCTTTTCCCGGTAGAGCTCGAGGCTGAATTGCACCTTCTCCGCATCCGGCAGCAAAACGGGCTTGCGGAATTGCACGGTGCACCAGCGCGCCTCGGTGCAATTCCACTCGAGCTTCAAGGCGGGGCGGCCGGCGGCCGGGGCGGATTCGCAGCTCTGCCCTTTGTCGCGGAGCGGCAGGTGGAGTTCGTCCGGAGCGAGTTTCCCGAAATCGGCCAATTCGGCGCCGGCAAGACTCAGGCATGCGGCCAGAAACGAAACAATCCTCTTCACAGCGGCATCTCCATCCCGTTGACGGCGCCCTGGCTGGCGCCGATTTCCTTCATCTGGTTCGGCGACAGCGAAGCGGCGTGGCCGTCATAAAAAACCACGTTGGAGCGACCGTTGTGATGATACGACTGCTGTTCCTTCGAGGTCCCCGCGCCGCGCAAGGGCAATTGGTAGGTGCCCATCGGCGGGGAGAAGTTGAGATTGACGGTGTCGCCGAAATGCGGCATGGCGGCGTGTTTGCGCATTTTCGTCAGGCCGGTGAAGATATTCGAAGAATCGAGCACGACGGAGAAATTGCCGAATCCCCTGCCGTCCCAATAGGTGACATGCTCCGGCCAGTAGATGTAGTTGGCGCCATAACTTCTCCACTGCGGCGAGGCGTTCGCCAGCCCGGCGCCCTTGAAGGTCGGGCAGAAGAGAACCGGGTCTTTGAGCGATCTCACATAACCGTAATCCACCAGCCAGTTCGTCCACGGCTTCCCGCCCTGGACTGTGACGGCATACTCGGCGTAGTCGTCGGAATAGAACTTCATCGCCAGAGCAACCTCTTTCAGGTTATTCATACAAGTAGTCGCGCGTGCCTTTTCCCGCGCCTGCGAGAGCGCGGGGAGCAGCATGCCCGCCAGAATGACGATGATGGCGATTACCACCAGGAGTTCAATCAGCGTGAACGGGGAGGGAACAGTGCGCGTCTTCATAATTCGGATCTCCTTGTTTTGCCGTGTCGGCGTGATAGGATTGGGGAGCTAATTGAAACGAACCCGATACAAATTCCCGGTCGGAAAAATTCACGGTGACGACGGTTCCGTCGTCGAAGGTGGTCCGCTGAACCAGCGCGTCGCCGGTCAGCCGTTCGAAATTGGTCATCTTCGCCGTCGCCAGGCGGCGGACCACCGGCGAAACGCGCCGATAAGAGGCGGTGATGATATCGCGGAGCTCCGCCCATTCGGCCTTGGCGAGGCTGTACAACGGCGGTTCGCCGTAGAGAAGGTTGAAGAGATCCCGGGTCCGGACGAGTTCCGGGCAGCTGTTGGAGCTGTCGCCCCAATACCAGTAATTGACGCAGCAGTCGTGCCAGGCGAGTTGAAACAGGGGGATCCGGTAAGCCGGGTTGAGCATATAGTTCCGGATGACACCGGGAATCTGATCGCCGCGATACTGCGTGGTCATCCGGCGGCCCGAATCCGGCGCGCGCCAGTAAGGGGGGCTCATCAGCCCTTCGGAATAATGGCAGCTCCCCAGCGTGGCCTCTCCCCCCATTTCGACGCCGGCGACCAGCCCGAGGGTGGAGAGGTACTCCGTCTGGCGCCGGATCGCGGCGCGGGAATCGCGCCTGGCGGCGGGGTGATCCGGCGAGTAACACTCCTGCAGCTTCGCCGCCCCCTGAACGTCGATGAACCGCGCCGTGTATCCGACCCGGGCGACATCGGGCGGGACATTCCGCCTGGTCAACTCCAGCGCGGCCAGGTCGCAGACCGAATGCTGTTCGTAGAAGCCGCCGTCGATGCCGTGAAGCGCCCAGGCGGGGCGGTAAGCGCCGTCTTCTCCGACCGTGGCGATTCCGGGCCAATGGGAAGTGTTGACGGATCGTTCCCGCCGGTACGGCAGCATCCGGTCGGCCAGCGGTTTCGGGATCACGTCGCGATAGACGTCATATTTGCCGACCAGGAATCCCCGGCGCTTCAGGCCGGCGCAAGTCTCCGGCGTCTCCCCGTCGAAACTGTTCCAGAGAAGACGGTCGACGCCGGAACGCAACAGTTCGTCGGCGACCGTCTCCGCGGCGAGTTCCGTGACGGAAGAGGACAAAGGTCGTCCGTACAGCCGGTTCATGGCGTTGTCATCCCAGAGCCAGAAGGAGGCAGCGCCCCAAAAGCGTTCCAGCCCCGGATTCACGCGGCATTTTTCTTTGAGGGTGGCAACGGAGCGGAGCTCATCGCGCCACCGCCGGTAACGCCGGAGGGGTTCGGCCGGCTCCCAGCCGAGAAAATAGCGGATTTCGCGGGGGTAGGCGAATTCCCCCTTCGACGCGGCCCAGAGCACGCCGGGGCGGAGTAAACCATTTTCATCGCGCTCGAGCGCAAGCTCCGCATCGCAGATTTCGCCGACGCAGCTGAAGAGATAGTGCGCCTTGCGCCGGAGGCCGAACAGGCCCATCGAGAGCTGCCCGCCCGCGTAAAAGCAAAGCGTTTCCGGGAGTCCCGCTTCCAGCTCCACCGGCAGCGCGACGCCGGTTCCGACCGGCAGGATCGCTTCGTCGCCCCGGGCGCTCGCCCACGCAAGCGGATACGCCAGCGGGCTTCCGAGCGCGCCTTCGCCCTCGAGGCGGAGGACGACGCATTCGTCGCGGGCAATCCTGAGATGTGCGGTCAGAGGAAGCGGCGCACCTTCCAGGCGGTAGGCGATGCCGTCGCCCTCCGTGCGGAAGGCGGTTGCCCGGAAGGGGCCCGGCACCTGGCCGAACCGGGTTCCGGTGCTTTTCTCCAGAAGTTCGAATCCGCCGTCTTCACGGACGGTAAGGATCAGATTTCGGCTTTCCAATTGCTCAATCATGCACTTTTTGCACTTTTTATTTTAAAGGTTAAACGATAAAAAAAATCAGCTTTCCACAATCCGGCAGGAGAGGTTCTTCTGAAGCGGCTTAAAGCTCCGGTTTTCGATCTGGCGCAAGATCAAACCCGCCGCTTCGCGCCCCAATTCCACCATCGGCAGCTCAACCGTAAGGACCGGGTGCGGAAGATACTTCAGCATCCCCTGATGATCGAAGCCGGAGAACCGGATCCCGGAAATATCCACCCCTCTCCGACGCAGGCGATCCATCAATTCCGCCGCGTGATTGTCGCTCATGCAGCAGACGGCGTCCGGAGCTGCCGCAGGCGAATCAAATTGCAGAAGAAACTCATCAATTCCATCGGCCGCAAGGCATTGCAACCGCTCCTGCGGCTTCAGCCGGCAGCGGCGCATGCCGTCGAGAAATCCCGCAAACCGCTCCTTCAGCATTGCCTTCGACCACAATTCGTCCCCATAGAAAGCGAACTTCCGGCAACCGGAATCGTAAAGCCGGCAGACGATCCGGGAAATCTCCTCGGCGATCCCGAGCGTGATGAGCGAGGCGCGATCCGCCGCCGCTGCCGGACAGTGAATCAGAAAGAGAAGCGGGATATCGCCCGCCGCCAACTCCCGGAAAACCGGGAGATCGCCGTGCGCGCGATCTGCGTAAATCACCAGGCCGGAGGGATTCCGCTCGGCGACAGCCTCCACAATCTGCTGCTGCGTAAAGGCATCGCCATCCAGGGGGACGATGGAAAAGAAATAATTTTCCGCGCGAACCGCCTCGCCGAAAGCAACCAGTGTTTTCGAATAAAAATTGATGTTATGACAAAGAAAGATCAATTCGCGGCGCATGGCACTGCGGGCGCCGAGAGCGATATTGCCGACGCCATTCTCCGCGGCGATCAACCCGCGCTGCGCGAGCTCGGCGAGCGCCCGGCGCAAGGTCGGCTTACTCACGCCGCACTCTTCGGCAAGCCGTTGCTCCGGAGGAAGAACCGCACCGCGCGGCATGGCGGCAACGCGCGCCTCCAATGCCCCCAGCAGCGAATGATAAACAGTCGGCCTTGCCATAAATTGAATGCTCCCTGCATTTTATTTTAAAGGTAAAATAGGCGTTCTTTTGTAAAATGCAAGGACGGCAATAATTTTTTTCAAGTTTTTTTATGAACCGCGGCAGTGGGGGGAGGCGAAGCCGACCGGGTCCAGGGCCTTTCGGCCTTGGCGCGGATTCTCAAGGGCGCGGAGCCCATAAGCGCTAGCCAAAATAAACGCGCCTGGACTTGAGGCTCCGCCTCAAACTCCGCCAAGGAGCGCTTCGCCT
>JAVBSA010000399.1:0-2531 GCA_031556915.1 Victivallis sp. | reverse complement strand
CGCCTTTTACGGAGAGACCGCCGCCGGAACCATGCACATGATTCCGCAGCGGGTGCAGAGCTTCACTTCGGGCGACGGCTTCTTTTTCAACCCCGGCAAGCCCGGAACCGTTTACGCGGGCAGCACGGTCCGGGGGCTCCGGCGCAGTGCCGATTACGGCAAAACCTGGGAGGCCGTGCCTTTGCCGGTCGAGAAAATCGAGTGGAACGGCTCCTGGCCCCCGCCTTACTCCGGGCCGATGCTGTGCGATTTCCGGGAAAAGGCCGGCGTACTGCTTTATTTCCGCTACGAAAAGGCCGGGCGCCATCCGCTCTTCGCCACCGCCGACGGCGGGATAAGCTGGCGGCTCCTCGCCGAACTCCCGGCCGACTCCAAACGCCCCCGCGGCCTGACCGTTCTCGCGGGGGGCGGCGCGCTTGTCGTCCAGGAAGACGCGATCCGCAAGGTGGATGCGGCGGGAACCGTCGAAACCGTGTATTCTCCGGCCGAAGGCGAAACCATCATGGGGCTGGTGAAGCAGGGAAAATACGATTTTCTCGCCGTCAACACCAAAGCCGGAGCAAACGTCCTGAAAAGCTCCGACGGCAAACGGTTTGAACAATGCGCCTCGCTCGGCCAGGGATCGAGCGTGCGTTACTTCAAGGGCGGCGAGGGGAAAACGCCCGCCATTTATTTTGTGATGACACTGCCGGGGAGCATCACGGTCGAAAAACCGCTGGGCGCAACGCTGTTCCGCAGCGCCGACCAATTCAAGAGCTTTCAGCCGGTGCTGTTCCGGAACCCCGGCAATCCGGAATTCAACATCTCCAACCGGCAATGGACCTCGACCGCCTGGGGTTGGCAGACCATTCCTCAGGGGCTCGCGGTGGCCGCCGGCAACGCCGACACGGTCATGACCACCGATTCCACCCAGGCCTATCTCTCGACCGACGGCGGCAAAAGTTGGCGCCTCCTGGCCGCGCCGAGCGCCGACAAAGGGGAGAACACGCTCACCGAAGGCGGCATGGCCGTGATGTCCGCCTATGGCTACTGCTTCGATCCGCACAATCATGACAACCGTTATATTGCCATGAACGATTTCTCCAACTGGGGGAGTTTCGACGGCGGCAGGAGCTGGAAACGCTACGAGACGGGGAATCCCTTTCCGCACAACGTTTACGCGCTGCTTTACGACGACAAGGTTCCGGGCAAACTCTGGGCCGGCTCCACCCGCGACCACGACATGCCTCACTGGAAATGGCAGAACTCCCGCAACAAACTGACCAACGCCGGGGGGCTGATCTGTTCGGAGGACGGCGGCAAAAGCTGGAGGGCCGCCGGCTCCGGCCTGCCCGCCGGCAATATCACCGGGCTGGCCATGAACCCCGAATCGCGCGCGCTCTTCGCCGCGGTTTACGGCAAGGGCATTTACCAAAGCAGCGACGGCGGCGCCAACTGGGCGGATTGTTCCGAAGGAATCCACAAATATGACCGCAATCTCTTCGGCCTTTCGCGCGACAGTCACGGCAGGCTGTGGACGCTCAGCACGATCCGATTGCCCGGCGCGCTTTACCGCAGCGACGACGACGGCAAGAGCTGGCGCAAGGTGTTCCAGGATAAAACCTTCGGCTACCTGACCCGGATGGCGGTTCATTCCGCCGATCCCGAGGTGATCTACCTTGCCGCCTTCAGTACGCGCCCCTTCCACGATACCGACGGCGGAATCAGGAAATCGGCCGACGGCGGCAAATCGTTCACGGCCGTGTTCCCGGGCAAAGCTTGCTGGGGCGTCTACATCCACCCGAAGAATCCTGAGACGGTCTTTGCCGCCACCTACGACAGCGGGCTTTACCGGAGCCTTGACGGCGGCGCCAACTGGGAGGCGCTGGCGGATTATCCCGCGCCTTCCCCGATCAGCGTCTCTTTCGATCCCGAAAACGCCGATCTTCTCTACGTCGGTAATTACGGCGGTTCGGTTTACCGGGGAACATTGAAGTGATCAAAGGAGTCATCATGGCAGTTGTGCTTGGCGCGGCAAGCGCCGTTCCGGGAGCGGTCGTGCTGGAAAACGCCTCCGCCATCGCCGAAATTACGCCGGAAACCGGGCGGATCACCGCCTGGCGGCTCAAGGGCAAAGAAAACGTCCTCTGGAACAATCCCTCCCGGGATCTTACCATGCCGAATGTTCCGGGCTGGAAGAATTACGGCGGGGACAAAGTCTGGCTGATTCCGCAGAAGATGCGCGAGTTCACCTTCGGCAACACCGCCCCCGACCCCGTGATCGACGGACAGCCGTGGCGCGTGACCGATCGGGGCCCCCGTTCGGTCACCATCGAGAGCGGCGAAAGCAAATTTCTCAACTGCCGGGTGACCCGGGTCGTCACGCTGGATGAAACCGGGCCCGTACTGACCGTTTCCACCACGGTTACCCGTACCGCCGCTTCGCCGATTCCGGTGGAAATCTGGACGGTCTCACAGGCGAAACGGCCGGAATACGGCCTGCTCGACCTCGCCCCCGACATTTATCCGGCGGAAAAACGGTTCTGGCAAAT
>JAVBSA010000242.1:0-2843 GCA_031556915.1 Victivallis sp. | reverse complement strand
TCGTGTGTTTCGTGTATTTCGTGGTCATTTTTTCTTCTTAAATCAGCTTCAACGCGTCATCCAACGCTCCCTTGATATCGTCGATGTGTTCGAGGCCGATGGAGAGGCGGATCAGCTCCGGTTGGAGGCCGCCCTTGCGCTGGTCTTCGTCGGAGAGCTGCGAATGCGTCGTGCTGGCCGGGTGAATGATCAGGCTCTTGGCGTCGCCGACGTTGGCGAGAATGCTGAACAACGCAACCGAATCCACCAGCTTGCGCGCCTCGACACTCCCGCCTTTGACCCCGAAGACGACCATGCCGCCCGCGCCGTCCGGCAGATACTTCTTCGCCAGCGGCCCGCCGTTCAAGCCGGGATATTTCACCCAGGCGACCTTGGGGTGATGCGACAGGAATTCCGCCACCTTCAAAGCGTTCTCGCAGTGTTTCGCCATGCGCAGCGGCAGCGATTCCACGCCCTGCAGGAAAATCCAGGCGGCGTCCGGAGAGAGCGTCGGCCCCTGATTGCGCAAACCGACCGTGCGGAGGCGCAGGATAAAGGCGAGGCGGTTGAGGTCGCCGAGATCGTGCGCGAACCGCAGTCCGTGATAGCCCCGGTCCGGCTCGTTGTAGAGCGCGAACTTTGGATCGCTCCAGTCAAAGGTTCCCGCATCGATCACCGCGCCGCCGATTCCGGTTCCGTGGCCGCCGATCCATTTGGAAAGCGAATGGATGACGATGTTCGCTCCGTGCTCGATCGGCCGCAGCAGAGTCGGCGGCGTAAAGGTACCATCCACCACCAGCGGCAGGTGATGCTTCTTCGCCAGGGCGGCATATCCTTGGATGTCGGCGACTTCCAGCCCCGGATTCCCGATGGTCTCGATGTAGATTGCGCGGGTCTTTTCGTTGATTTCGGCTTCGGTCGCGGCAAAATCGTTCACCGGCGCAAAGCGGACCGTAATGCCGTTGGAGGGCAGGATCGCATCGAACTGGGTGAAGGTTCCGCCATACAGGTTATTGGCCGAAACGATCTCGTCCCCCGCCCGGGCGATATTGGCCAGTGCAAAGTAGATCGCGGCCGTTCCGCTGGCAAGCGTCAGCGCGGCCGCGCCGCCTTCGAGCGCGGCAAGGCGCTTCTCGAGAACATCGTTGGTCGGATTCATCAGCCGGGCGTAGATATTGCCGGATTCCTTGAGCGCAAACAAATCGGCGCCGTGCTGGGAATCGCGAAAATTGTACGCGGTGGTCCGGTAAACGGGCACCGCCCGCGCATTGGTGGCCGGATCGGGGTTCTCCTGTCCGGCATGAATCGCCAGGGTTTCAATATGGTATTTTTTCATGCTCATACTCCTTGATTGATCCCCTTAAAATATCACCGGTTCGGCAGGTTATCAAGTAGTGCCGGCAAAAAGACTACTAAAAAAGTAGTCTTTCGTATTTGCAAAACGCAAATACGAAGAGTATTATATATGCCATAGGAGTGTTCCGAATGAAAATTTCAACCAAAGGCCGTTACGGGGTGCGCATTCTTCTTGATCTGGCGCTGCATGACGCCGACGCTCCCCGCCAGCTCCGTGACATCGCCGAATCGCAGCAGATTTCGGAGAAATACATCAGCCGCCTCATCATCGATCTGCGGCGGGCCGGAATGGTACGCTCCATTCGCGGCGCCGGCGGCGGTTTCCGGATCGCCAAAGCGCCGGAGGAGCTGACCTTGCTCGACATCGTCGAGGTGATGGAGGGCCCCCTCTCGATCGTCGACTGCGTGCGCGCGCCGGACGAGTGCCGCCGCAACGAAACATGCGCCACCCGCGAGATCTGGAGCAAGCTCAACACCGAAATCCGCGACTCGATGCGCAAAATCACGCTCCGCGAAATCCTGGACGCCTGCAGTCAGAATCCGGCGTCAAGCTACCTCGACTACTGCATCTGATGGCGCGGTCCCCGGCCGTTCTCCGGAGATGCCGGTTACTCCGACAGATCTTCCGGGCGGAGCTTTTCCATTCCTCTCGCGACGGGGAGGCGGTAGGTGAGCGTGTAGCCGAGGTAGGCGGGCACCTGTTTACCATCCGGTAACGGCACCAGGCGAGAGGAGATCAGCGGCCTCCCCTGCCGGTCGCGCGGTACGATCAATTCATTGTCAATATCCACCGCGGCGGCCCCCCATTTGGTGTAATCCTCGACAAGATATCCGTCGATTCGTCCCGCCTGATGCCCTTCGAACACCAGTTGGACTCCGATCAATTTGCCGAACATGAATTCGAGAATCGTCGCCTTCGCCAAAGTTTCCCGGCTGTTTCCTTTGTAGATGAAAAACTCACTGAAGCCGTCCTTGTATTGCCCGATCATATTGCTCTTGAACTGATAGAAGGAAATCTCCATGACCCCGCTCTGCTCCATCCCCAACTGCAGGCCGAAGAACGGCCGCGTCTCCACTTTGACGATTTGCCGGAGTTCCTCGCGCAGCTCGGGCGTCACTTCAGCCATGAAGCCCTGGCTTGCCAGCGTAAACTGTTTCTCTCCGCCGCAGAATTTGCAAGGAAAATGGTCGATGATCTCCTTGGGCGCCACCGACTTGCCAGTGCGGTCGTAGTCCGGATTCGGGCGCCTGATGGAGAATTTGCCGGTTCCCTTGCAGTCGGGACAGCGCCCCCGGACCGGCTTGGTGCGGGTGATTTTCACCTCACCCTTCTTCGCTTCGATCAATGCGGTGAACCGCGAGGGCGCCATGACATCCATCATGTCGAAAGCGGCCGCGAAATCGGTCAACAGTTTGCGTTTGGCGATATATTGCTCTCTCATGTAAGCGCTGTGAAAGTTATCTTCCCAATCCTTGAAAAGGAAGAGCTGTTGCGCCCGGATCCGGTC
>JAVBSA010000316.1:0-8852 GCA_031556915.1 Victivallis sp. | reverse complement strand
TGATTTTTGTTGGATTTGTGAGGAGCATAACGAAGAGTTATGTGACGAACAAATGCGGCAAAAAGCATTTGCCGGAATGCAAAGAATGTCAAGTGTATTTCTTGACGACCCCTTACTCCAGGCCGCTGGCGTCGATCCAGCTCTGCACGATCTTCTTCAGTGCCTCGTCCTCCGTTTTTTCGACGATTTCACGGCGTTGGCGGATCGCCCTGGCAGCCGGGATGTCCGTGTAGAGCCAATCCAGGAAGATCGGCGTAAAGGCATCCGACCATTCATGCCCGACCCCCTCCACGATCTCGACGCGGACTTTGCTGCCGGCCAGCCCCTTGACCGCCTCGTCGAGCCAGCCGTGGCGGATCGTGTCATTCTTTCCCATCAGAAAGAGCACCGAACGCTCGCCCAGGCGGGCGCCGCTGGTTTTGGAACCGCCGCCCATGGCGACGAAGCCGGCGAACGGCTCCCAGGCGCTCTTGGGGCTGTTGCGCATATTGTCCGTGATGGAGTAAGCGCCGGAAGAGAGTCCCGAGAGAATCACCGCATCCTGATCGAACATGGTCGAATTGCGGAGGAGCTGCAGAATATGCCGGGCGATCCGGGAATTGAAATCCCGGCAGGTGCCCAGCGAAAGCGTGCCCTTCTTCTCATTTTCATCATGGTTGTAATCGGCGCCGATGACGATGAAGTTTTTATCTCCGACAATCGATCGCCAGCGGAGCCCTTCCTGCGAATTGCCGGTGCCGCCGCCGAAATGAAGAATGACCGGGTGCCTGGTGCCGGTTTTGTAGTTGGCCGGCAAGTGGACCGACATTTTGATCGGATTCCTGCCGCCGGAGGACGCCGAATTGCCAAGCTCGGGAAGCTCCAGGTCGAAATTCGCATTCGGCTTCCGATTCTCCTGCGGGATAGTCCGCCCGGTCTTGGCGTAGAAGTTCGGCTTGCCGGGTTGAAATTCCGCCGCCGGCTCCGGCTGCTGCTCTGCGGCATCCTGAACGAATACCGTCCGCATGGCATCGGGGGCCTTCTTCTGAACCGGTGAAAGACTGCCGGTCAATTTCAGCTCTTTCCCGAACAATTCGTCGGGGATCGGCTTGCCGGACACTTTGCAAGCAAGTCCGTCGTACAGGATGACTCTTACTTCACCGTTTTCCCTGACGGCGACTCCGCGCCATACGGCGCCGTCACTCAGCAGCGGCATGAACAACGCGGCGGCAAGAACGGCAAACCAGATTTTTCCACGCATACGATTCCCCCCCTTTGTTGAAATCCTTTATGCGAGGATAATAAAACTCCCGAAACGGCAAAAAGCAATTCCTCAAACGGGGAAAATGCCGAATTTGCATAAGGCGGCACCGCATGTTATCTTCGAGCGTTACGGTTCACAAACCAATTCGTAAGCAAAAATAACGTCGTTGTTGCGTCCGAAGGTGTCGGCTTCGAAACACACTTTGCCGTCTTCATATGTAAACGGAACTTGATACAGGCGCTTTCCTGTTGGAGAAAGCGCGTAGAGCCGCCGGGGCGCTTCGGCCAGCCGGAGCCGGAGCCGCACAGTCCCCCGGTGAGCGATCAATGGACCGACCGACGGAATTTTCCGGTAAAGCCGGTTGCCGTTGGCGTTCTCGAGGTATTCCGATCCTTCCACTTGAACGTCGGTCAGGTGCAGCAGGAGAATGCGGCCGGCTTCCGCCAGCGGTTCTTCGCCGAGGGCGATTGCCGAAACGACGCCGAAGGCTTCCCCGTTTTCAGCCGACAGCAGCGTTCCGGACAGCGTTTGCCCGGCCGGCAGAACCAACGCTTCACTGCGCGGCGTCGCGACGGCGAAAGTCCGCCGTGCGAAATCCGCCCGCCATTCCCGTCCCTCTTGCCGGAGCGTTTGGGGTCCGCCTGCCTGCGAATCAAGCGGATGGATGCTCCGGGTTCCGGGCGGCAACGGCTTTACCGGCTTTCCAGCGCGGGTCAGGACGGTGCCGGTACGGCCCGCAAACATCAGCTCCTGCGCCGCGGCCGGATAGTTCTCGCGGAATTCCAGCGTGACATCCTCCGGCACGGCGACCGGAAACGCATGCTCCGCCTCCGTTGCGTCGCCGCGCAGGAAGAGCGCTGCAACCATCCGTTCCCCGAGCGTCTGCACGGGATCGTTCGCACCTTCAAAAATCTCGATTCCGCTCTTTTCGCCATACAGGTTTTTGTTGGCGGTCCCATAGGTGAACCGGTAAAGCCCTGCCCACCCCTGGAACGCAGCCATCGTTCCATAAATCGGGCCGCATTCCGCCCGCAACGCGTTCGGGAAACAGTAATTGTATTCCGTCACCGTAAACGGCATACCGAAAATGCGCGACGGCGCGATTTCACGCGGGTTGAGCATCCGTTCTTTCAGCACGCTCGCATTGCGGATTTTGAACGGCAACGCATAGTTTGTGGGGTGGTCCCAGTACAAATGGTTATCGACATAATCGTACATCGCCCGCTGTGGAGCCGCATTCGGCGCGGGGATGAAATTCTGGTCGGTCAGCGGCGCCTTTACGCCGAGTTCCCGCAGGAACGTCTTCATATCGTCGTAATAGCGCCGGTACACTTCGTCGAGGAAGCGCAGAAAGGCGTCATTGGACGGTTCGACTTTGTTCCGGACGGCCCATTCCGCGAATTCCCTGCGGAAACGGTCGGCCATCGGCCCCTTCCGTTCCGGCGTCATGCCGTAGGAAAGCGTATTCTCGTTCAGAATGCTGATCGAATTGAACACCGGGTCGTCGCACCAGCGCAACTTGGTATAGGGATTTTGGTGAGTCAGCCAATTCCGCACGAACTCCTTGAACTCCTCCCGAGCCTCCGGAATCAGCATGATCGCCTGCTTATAGGCGCCGCCGGAAAGCCCGTTCCACCCTTTTCGGATCGTGTAGAGGTCGAGCGTGATGTAAATTCCGCGCTCCTTGCAGGCGTGAACCAGGTATTCGAGTTGATCCAATGCTTCCGGATTCACATCGGTCCCGTTGCCCCCATGCAATTTATAATCAAAGTGATGGAGCCGGACCGCGTTGTAGCCGATGCGGCTCAATCGTTCCGCGAGGAGATCGGCCTGTTCCCGGTTCGGATAACAGGTTTCAAAAGTCAGGTTTCCGCCATGGAATCGGATCGGTTCGCCGGTCTTTTCGAAAATGAATTCGTCGTCACGCACGGTTACGAAACCGTATTTTCCCGCCGGAGCGTCGGTGACAAACGAGAAATCGAGCGCGGAACCGGCTTCGACCGAACGGTCGTAAACGAACGGCCGCCACGCCGCGCCGCGCTTCGCCGTGGAAACCATCTCGCGCCGGAAGGGCGCCCGGCAATCTCCGAGCGCGGCGGCGGCGATCATCCAGACCGCTTTGTTCGATGCCCGGAAACGAAGGCCGGCAAGCGGTTTCGCCGGCAGCTCGAACGCCGAAAGGTAGAGTCCGACCGGAGTTCCGGCCCGCGTGCTTCCGTTCCAGGCGACCATGCCGTTTTCGAGGCCGGAGGCGAGGTGCCAGTTGCCGGCGTCTCTGCCGCTGACAACGGAAATCGACTCCTTTGTTCCGTCGGCAAATGCCGCCTCGATCTGCCCGACCTCTTTCCCCGTTTCCGGGAGCCACGCCACCGTGTGAAGCAGATAGAGGATGTTTCCTTTCGCCTCCGCCGGGACCCGGACGGCTTCCGGTTCGAGTTTCTCCGTCGCGGCAATACAACTCCTGCCGCCGTTCCCGGCTCCGTCGATGATCGTCAGGCGGAACGGCCCCGCTTTCAGCGGGCCTGCGGGCAACGCCGAGAGGTCGTTGTCCGGCCCCTGGTCGTTCCAGCCGCCCCGGCCATCCCCGGCTTTTTCATCCGCAAAACCGCGGTTCGCCGCTTCGCGGAGATCGAGCGGAACCGCCGTGAAGGGGCGAAAACGCAGTTGAAGGCGCAAGCGGGCCGATTTCAGTGTTTTTCCCTTCAACGGAGAGAGAACGCGCACGGAATAGTCATACTGCCCGAACGCCCGGTTGTCCATCACCAGCAGGACGGTTTCCGCTTCCGGCGTCACCTCCAGCATGCCGTCGTCGAGCGGTATGAAGAATTTCTCCGCACCCCGAAGTTCCGCGAGCGTCGCTTTCCCGGCCTTCACCGGCAGCTCGACCCGGCGCTTGCCGAAATCGAGGGTGCGCCCGCCGAAGTCGACGGGCAGCGTGAACAGCAGCGAAAGCTCCTGGGCCGGAACCGGTTCCGGGAAGTCGATCCGGTAATCGAAGGTCTTGCCGTTGTCGCCCGCAGGGCTCCAGTTCAGCGTGACCCGCCCGGTTTCTCCGCCCGGCAGCTTCCACTCGCCGGAGATTCCGCCGGAGCGTTCACCGGGATCCGGAGCGGCCCGCAACGCTCCGCGATAGGCGGAGGAATAGCAATATCCCTCCCCGAACAAAAGCGGCCCCATTGAAACCGTTCCGGCAGTCAGGACTCTGCCGTCTCCTTCGATGACGATGCCCCCCGGGCACCGGAACATCGCGGAACAGAGCAGCAGGACCGTCAGTATTTTCCCCATTATTGATTGCCGTCGAGTTTATTCCAGAGATTCCAGCTGCCCTGCCACTCGCCGAAATAGCGGGCGAACAGAACGGCTCGCGCGCTGCCGTCGCCGTAGACGGCATTGGCGCCGTTGCCGTGAGGCTTCATGATGAAATAACTGGTATTTTCCTCATTCTGGCAAAGGCACATGACCAGGAGCTTCTGGGGGTATTTGCCATATTTTCCGGTAAAGAGAGCCGCGGCGGGAAGGCCGAAACCGGGATCCTTTCCCGTTCCGTCGCGCCAGTAGGTGTAATCGACGCCCCAGTGCGTACCCTTGGCGAAGGAGACTTTGGTCATGCCCGGACATTTGAACAGTTTGTATTTGCTTTTGTCGTCCGCGCTCTTGCTGGTGATATCAAGCCGGTACCCCAGGTAGGGAGCCAGCAGCCCCAGGCCGGACGGCAAGGCCGCATCGGAGTTTTTGAGCTTGACCGGATTATCCGCCAAGGTGGGCAGATTGTCCGCGTAGTCGGCGGCATATAGATTGAAAGCGGTTCCGAACTGTTTGTGCTGCGAGAGGCAGGTCGTGGCTTGCGCCTTCACCCGCGCCTGCGACAACGCCGGCAGCAGCATGGAGGCAAGAATCGCAATGATGGCTATCACTACTAATAATTCGATTAGCGTGAAACAATAAAACCTTTTCATTTTGCAGTACTCCTTTGATGGGGTTGAATGCGTGAAACCGGATTCGCCGGCAACTGTTCCCGTTTGTGGACCGGATCGTAATCGCCCTCATTCTCGCGCCAGAGATACGGAACCGTATACTCAAGCGGTTCCGGCGGCTCGGCGGCGATGCTCAGTTTGAAGACCAGCTCCGCGATTTTCGCGGAATTCTCAGCCAGACATCCGTGCGTGGAAACCGGGTAGGCCGGCTGTTCCGCCGTGTCGAACGTGACGATGCGCCGGATCGGCGTCGCCACCGGAGAATGATTCCGTAAAAAAGAAAAACGGTCGAAAAATTGCCGGAACTGGAAAACCCAGCCGTCATAATCGCCTTTGTTCAGCATCGCCCTGACCTCTTCCACTTCGCCGCAGGCGTCCCCGATGGCGTCGGTACGGAAATCGAACGCGGGGTACGACTCGCGCAATCCGGTCAGATAGTCGGGCACCGGAGCTTCGAAATCCTCCATGGCCGTACAATGGACGCGCAAACCGAAACCGCCGAAAAAAGCGGGCTTGCGGCAGCCGGCTTCCAGCAGCTTCCGGCCGGCGACCCGCCCGGCTTCCGCGTGATCGGAGCGGATGCGCGGACAGATCGCATCGCGCCATTCCGCGTGCGCAATCAGGACGCGGATGTCCGCCGCGATCAGTTTCTCGAGCGTCCCTTTCAACAGCTGGTTGTTGCTGAAAACGATGACCGCGGCCGGACGGCTCTTCAGGCAGTTGTTGAGCGCCTCGAGGCTCCTGCCGTAATAAACCGCGGGAATGATTCCCCGGCTTTCAAATTTTTCGATGAGTTTCGCCATCGTGAGCTGCACCGGGTTGCCGCCGAAATTCGACATCAGCCAGGGGTTCGCGATCATCGCCACGCTCTCCCCTTCGCCGAAGGGGCCGAGGCGGCCGCCGAGGTTGTTGCTGCGCCAGCCGAGATCTTCAATCGTCTTGCGGATCAGGTTGCGCACGCCGGGACGCACTCCCGGCTTGTTGTTGATGGCCAGTGAAACAGTGCTGACCGACACGCCGCAAAGTTCGGCGATTGTCCGTATGGTGATCTTTTTTTCCGTCATCCTGATGTTATCCGTTCCATGAATTGTTCAACGGGTTGTTTGCCTATATTATGAATCATTCCGGTGCAAATGTCAAGACGAACTTAAAATATTTTAAGCCTAAATCGAAAATATTTCCTGTTTGGGGGTTGTCAAGAAATAAACTTGACAATTGTTTGCAGCGCCGGCAATTTGATTTTTGTTGGATTTGTGAGGAGCATAACGAAGAGTTATGTGACGAACAAATGCGGCAAAATGCATTTGCCGGACTGCAAAGAATGTCAAGTTTATTTCTTGACGGCCCCTTTGTTTGAAAAGGGAGCCAATTGCAAAACTACTTTTTTGTCATGATTTTGCCGGGTTACCGGGTGATTTTGTCGTTTTGAGGTGCTTCAGGCGTAGCAGCGCTACGCAAAAAAGCACCTCAAGGCGGCAAAAGCGCCCGGTAATACGCAAAAGCGGACAAAATAGTTTTGCAATTGGCTCAAGGGGCAAATAAAACCGCCGTCATGTTTCCATAACGGCGGTTCTTATATGCTCGTTTCTCTGAACTTATTTGATCAGACGGATGCAGAGCGGGTAGCGGTAGACGATCCCGTCCTTCGCCTTGAGCGCGGCGATGACGATCAGGATCAGCGCGGCGAGTCCCAGAAGGGGGAACAGAATGAGGCCGATGAAGACAAAACAAAGAAGAAAGCAGACAAAGCCGTAAATGATGAGCGAAATCTGGAAATTCACCGTCTCTTTGCCGACCTGGTCGATGAAGGCGGAGCTATCCTTTTTCATCATCCAAACGATCAGCGGAGCGATCAGGCCGCCGAATCCGGTAAAGTAAGTGAGAAACTGCAGCAGTACGCAAAGCAGCCCCATATTCCGATCTTCCTGGGAAACTCCGTTCGTCGCGGCGGCGTTCAATTCTTCCGACATATGATCCTCGTTGTTAATTTTCGATAGAACCTGTTACACAATATATCAATGCAACGCCCTTATTTCAATACAGCATTAAAAATATTCGCCGATTTTTTCAATCGCCAAGGCCGCGTTGCGCCCCCTCTGCCAGCTGTACATCGATCAGTGTGTGGATCGGAAAGCGCATTTTCATCATCGGCCGGTTGGTAATGTAATACTCGGCCCAGTCGAGCAGTTCCTGTGAACGGAATCCGATGCGGTCGAAGGCGTAATCAAGCCGGGCGAATTCCTGGTCCTGCGGATGGTCGAAGGTCAGTACGTTGAGTTTGCCGAAACGGGCCGGATCTTTTTCGAGAAATTCGTGCCGGTAAAGATCGGCGAACTGACCGGCCAGAAAGAAAATTCCCTCCGGCATCTCATCCGTGGAATCGAAGTAGTTCCGCAAAACCGTTTTCGTTTCCATATGTTTCCGCTCCCTGATCGCGTCGATGCGGGAATCCGGAGCCAACAGCTTCATCTCTGCGTAAAACGCCTTGAAGCGCTCCATGCGCGTCGGGTGCTTTTCCGACAGGTGTACCGCGATATGCCGGCAGTTGCGGCGGAAAAAGTAGCGGGCGCCAAGCTCTCCGCCGCGCGTGTTGTCAGGCGAAAGGGTCACATCGGCGTTGCTTTTGGTCGAAAGGGTGATCGTGTAGAGATCCGGGTTGACGCTTCGCGCCTCATCGATGAGCGCATCATCGGGAATGGAAACGAACACCGCGACGTCGCACTCCGCCGCCAGATCCAGAAACCGGGAACGGGAAACGCGGTGTTCGGAACGAAAACAGCGGAAGCCGAGGCGGCCGACCTTTTTCAGCAGTTCCTCCCCGTAATGGGCAAGATAGGGGTGTTCGGTAAAATCGAACAGCACCCTGAAATTCTTGCCCCGGCTGCTGGTAAAATAGCCGTACCGGTTCAACGCTTCCGTCACCCGTTCGCGCGTCTCGCGCCGGACGCCGGGATGCAGATTGACAACCCGGTACACTGTCATGGCGCTGAGACCGAGTTCCCGGGCGATTTCCCGGAAATTCACATTCAGGCTGCCGGTCCGCCTGTTCATGCTTCGCCGCGAATGATCGAAAGCATCCGGGGGGAAAGAATCTCCCGGGTATCGTCGTCCACCAGGCTGAAGCGGTTGCCGTCATTGGGCATGCTCAGATAATTCCAAACGCAATAGGGAATGCCGTGTTCCTTGAGAAGCTCAATCATGTCGAGCATCCAGTTTTCCCGGTACTCGATGGCACAGTGGCGGATGGTGCCGAATTCACCGCACCAGAGGACTTTATCGGGGTGGTTGCGAACGAAGGCGAACGCCTTTTCCATATGCGACCGCAGGAACTCCCGATCCATGCGCCCGCGACCGGGGTAGGCGTTTTTGTTGCCGGAAACCAGTTCCCGGAATTCGCGGTAAGGCCCGATCTCCCCCGGATAGGTCATCTTGCGGTTGTAATACAGCGGCCCGGCCTGGAGAACACCCTGCTGATGGGTGAACTCAAACGGCTCGTAATTGTGAAAGGTGTAAATGACATCAGGATCGTCGAAGACCTGCAGCAGATCGAGAGTTTCGCAGCTGTTCCAACCGGTGCTGCCGATGATGATTTTCCGATTCCGGTTCTGTTGCCTGATCGCCGTGATCGTCTCTTC
>JAVBSA010000082.1:0-5880 GCA_031556915.1 Victivallis sp. | reverse complement strand
CCCGGCACCTTGCCGGTCGGAGGTTCCAAGGAGGCGAAGCGCTCCTTGGCGGAGTTTGAGGCGGAGCCTCAAGTCCAGGCGCGTTTATTTTGGCTAGCGCTTATGGGCTCCGCGCCCTTGAGAATCCGCGCCAAGGCCGAAGGGCCCTGGACCCGGTCGGCTTCGCCTCCCCTACTCCAGCATACCGACCGCACTGTAATACGCCTTTAAAAACGAATTTGTTACCCACTCCGCCGGAATTTTTCTCCCTGCCGCCTTGCCTTGATCAATCTTTTCCTGGCGCGCGCACGCCTCACGGTATTCCTCCGCGCAATGGCTCATTGCATAACTCCGGATATCGCGGTTGACGCGGTCCTGTTCCAGCCTGAGCGCTTCTTTGGCAGACGCAAGATCATTCATGTAACGCTCGAGAGCGCCGTGGACGGGATTGTATTTGCCCTTGTACCAGGGCGAGACCGCATCGGGATATGCACAATTTTTCGCCCATTTCAATTCATTGCCATGCGTGGCGCCTTCCCACGGGTACTTCTTCGGGGTGAGAAAATCGGGGTTATTCTCCAACAATCCCGGATTCGGCGGTAAACCGTCCGCCGTGGCGATCAGGAATTCATTATACCTCTGTTCGGCCAGGAAACGCAGGAACAGTTTCGCCTCTTCCTTATATCGGCTCCCCCGGTAGATCGCCGTATTGCTCGAATACAGCTTCGCGTTCCGGAATTCATATTGCGGAAACAGCGAATTGGCGGTGCGGATTTCATGCCCCAGATCGCGCAGCGTCATGTGAATGTAGCGCCCGCACGGCATCATGGCGTAACGCCCGTGAATGAACTGCGAGAGCCCGGGGTCGCCGATCACACTTTCCGCGCTTTCATCCGCCCGCTCCGCCGCGTCCGGCATCAGGTGAAGGTCCTTCACCCAGCTTTTCTGAAGCTCCAGCGCTTCCACCAATTCCGGGCGGACCAATTCCGCCGCGGTCAATGTCTCGTTGAAAATGTCGATGCCGCGGCTGCGGGCAAGCTGCGGAACCATCACCGTGTAAGCACAGAAGAAAATCCGGCGACGGTCCAGCCCCGCATTGGCTTTGGCCATGAATTCGACGCCGATGCGTTCGAATTCCTCCGGGCTCCACTCCTCCGGCGGCGGTTCAACGCCGTATTTTTGGAAGGTGTCGAGATTCTGGTAAAGACTGAATACCGCGAGGTTGCGCGGATAGGCGTACTGCTGCCCGCCATGACAGAGAAGAGCCGCCGAACCGGGGTAGTTGTGCTCCGGGTCCATTTTATTCGCCCGCGTGAAATCGGTGATATCCTCCAACACCCCCATCGGCGCAAAGGATTCCACCGGAACGAAATCGATCAGGTCGCCCGCCATGCCGGAAACCGCCTGGATCATCGTGCTCTGGTTCCCCGCCGCCTCGATCCGGATATCGAACAACGGTTGGCCGTCCGGCCGGGTGTGCCGGTTGAGGATCATCCACTCCCGGAACAGTTCCACCTGCCGGTAACGGTCGGGGCAGATCCCGGTCTGCCAGGAGAGGAGCGGCCGCGCCTCCCCCGTCCCGCCGAGAGAATACCAGGTAAACAGCGAAGCGCCCGCGAGAACGGCCAGAATCACCAGGAACAGGTGCTTCATCAAAGCGCCTCCAGCTTCACGTTGCGGAACTCCACCCTGCCGTCGCCCTCCTTGCCGGGCAGCCAGACCAGAATCCTGACCGCCCGGGTTCCCGGCCACAGGCGGTTGTGGACAGGGCGCCCCGGCTGCTGGAATCCGGACAGTTGAGCGCTGAAGCGCTTCCATTCGCTCCCGGCGGCAATCGCCTTGCCGTCGAGATAGAGGTAGCTTGCCCCGGTGAGGTGAAGGCGAACCGGGGTTCCTTCCTTCCCTGAAAAATGGTGGGGGCCTTTGAGCCGGATGCGCCAGAAAGCGCCTTCTTTGACCACTTCGCGGACGCCGCCCGTGTAGCTCAAACGGTAATTGGGCAGGTCGGAGTAATCGGGCGAAGAATCAAACGCGACGAAAGCGCCGGGATCGGGCTTCCATTTGGAACCGTCCTTCACCAGGATTTCGGAATCCCCCGACGCGGTTGCGGCCGCAAGCTGCGTATCGCTGCCCGGAACGACCTGGGCATTCTGCGGCAGGATCCCGCGGTTCTTCGCGTCGAGCATTTCAAGCCCGAAATAAACGGGCCGGTTCTCCTTCTCCGGCGAACGGAATTCGCCGCTGAGCCGGTAGGCCTGTCCGGTGAACACCGTCAGCGATTCCACCGAAAACAGCTTGGTTCCGCTCGCGGCCTCAAGGACCCCGCTCTGATCCCGGACCGTCCCGGCAAGCGCGTTCCACGCGGCCGCTTTGGCGGGAGCAAGCGCACCGCGTTCCTCTTTGCCCGGTTCCCCGGGGTCGGTGAGCCCGTCGATCACGAGACGCCCGTACTGCCGGAAATCGTTGAACTTTGTTCCGGTCATGGGGAAATGGGTGAGAAGCTCTTCGCCCCCGGCGCGGCGTTCGCGGCAGAAATTGAAGCGCCACCCGTTGGAGCGAAACTGTTCGAACTCATTGATTTTCAGGCGGAACTCCACCTGCCAGCGATCCGGCAGGACCAGTGTGCAATACTCGATTTGCAGCTTCCAGTCTTCGCGCAGCGTCTCCTGGCGCCAATCGTCGTAGAGCAGCATGGTCGGCCGGGCCCCGCTGAAGCGGCAGACTCCGGCGGGATTGAAGGCGATCTGGCAGAAATAACGGTTCCCTTCGGCCAGAAACAGATTGAGGACGTCGTCATTCTCGTGAATCTGGATATAACGCGCCTCCTCGCCGGGCTTGATCAAAGCCTTGAGCTTGGTTGTATCCGGCTCAAACGCGGTCATCATACCGTAAAGGAAACCGCCGGAAACAAAGAGCCGCAGCTCCCCATCCGCCGCCGCGGGCCGTTTATCGCCGAGCGTCTTCATGCCGCGGAAAAGTGCCGCCTTGCTCCAGGCGACCTCGTCCGCTTTGCCGTCAAGTATAATCTTTGTCTCCGGCAGTTGCGGCACTGCCGAAGCGGTCAGAAAAAAACTCACCGTCATCATCAAAAAAATTTTCATCGATACACCTCTTAATTCCGTTCCAGGCTGATGCCGAAGAGGGCCAGCGAAAGCGGCGACTTTCCGGCGCTCAACGTGATGGAAACGATTTTTTTGTCCGGATGCGGATTCAACCAGCGAAAAGCGAAAATCCGCGCCAGCTTGCCGTTCGGCGTCTTGCCGTTCCAGACCACCGGAGCCGCGGCCGCTCCGGCGGGTTCGTTCCAATCGGTGATTTCGCGTGTGTAGTTGATGGGAATATCGACCGAACTGCCGTCCTCGTAGGCGACTTTATATACGGCGATCACTTTGGGATCGTAAAAACCTTTGTTGTCCAGATTGGTGAAGGCGAGCGCGCGGCGGACCGGCAGATCGGTCGTATGGGCGAAAGCAATCGAGTCGGCTTTTTCCGGCTGGAACCGGATCACCGCCTCCTTGGCCTCGCCGTCGAGAACAAGACATTTCCGGCCGGCAAGTTCGAAGGTGAAGTCGCGCCGCCCGATTTGCTCCGGCACGGCGGAGAAATCGAGCGCCTCCCCCCGGCCGAACATCGAATCCGCGCCGTCGAGCGGAGTTTTGGCCTCGCTCCCCAGATCGAGCGCCCGGTAGCTCCGAACCAGCGGCCGCTGGATTGTCGAGAGAAAATAGAAGGTGTCGGCGGGGAAATTCCGGTATTCCTCATAACGCGGCTTGCCGACGCTCCAACTGTTTTCCGCACCCCACACCAGGGCGACCTGGTGTTCGGGAACCGTGTAGTAGTCTTTCATGCCGCCCCACATGGAGATGAGAAGCCCGAGCACTCCCGGGGTGTCTTGCAATACTTCACAGTAACGGCTGATGCATCCCACGTCATACCAGCAGGTTCCGAGCACCGGGAAGCCGTCGCCGGCCAGTTCCTGAACCGACTTGAAATTCGAGCCGAAGTAGGTAAAATCCGCCAGGATCACGTCGCGCGGCAAATCCTTGCGCAGCAGATAGGTGTCGTCGGGGGCGCCGCCGGAACGCGACCGCGCCATCTGGTCGCCCCACATCATCATCTTCACATCAAGTTCGCGGCAGGTGTCATGAAGCAGCTTAAGCGCGGTGGCGAATTTGTCGCGGAAGGGCCGTTTCTCCTGCCCGGCGGGGAGACGCGGCGCATATTTGAGCTCATCCTGGCCGACGTGATAATAACGGGGGGAATCGAAGGCTTCATACACCTCGCGCATGATTCCGCGAATGAGTTTTTGGGCGGCCGGATTGTCGATGTCCGGCGTCGAGAATCCGCTGATCGCCTTCTGCGGCACATCCATGAGGAACCCGTATTCCCCCCAGAGCGCCCAGGCGAAATGGCTGTAAAGCGAGGTGTTGGGAATCATCTCCAACCCCAACTCCCGCCCCTTGCGGACGACGGCGCGGTACTCCTCTTTGGAATAGGAGGCACGTTTATGGGCGAGGCCGGGCAACCGCTCATATTTCAGCCACTGATCCACCCGGATGATCGCAAAGTTGAGCTTGAGAAGCGAAAGCGTCTCCGGGAAATTCTCCCGGTACGCCCGGTCCGACGCCAGGCCGCTGGTGAAAACGCCGCGCCAGGCGAGATCGGGAAAATCCTCCGCCGTGCCGAGCGGCAGTTCCGAAACTCCGTCATCCGTGGGCCGCAGAAGCTGCCGCAAAGTCTGGACGCCGTAAAGAAGGCCGCGGGAGGAATTGCCGGTGATTCGAATTCGTTCCGGGGTGATTTCGAGGCGGTACCCTTCCGGCCGTCCCTCTTCAGGAACGGTCTCGAGAACGATTTCGCCGACGCTCCCCCGTTTCCCCGGCAGGCCGTTGCGCTCGAGCTGCCGGGCGAGCAAGCCGGCGGCGACAGACGAATCCGCTCCGGAACGGATCAAAGTTCCGGGGCCGACGGTACAAGTCGTGTTCTTAAAATCAACCCGCTGAAGCTGCGGGACGACGCGGGTGGAGTAATCGCTCTCCGGCTCCTGCCGGGTCGCTTTCCATTCGGCGCCGGGCAATAAGAGCCCCGCACCCAGAATCAGGGCACTCAAAAGCATGGTTTTCATCGGGTTTCTTCCTGTGTCAGTAAGGCCGGTAGTCGGCGTTGACTTTTGCTGTGCACCACCCCCACCCGCCGGTGGTTCCGTCGTGGGTGACGGTGCGGTTCTGAAGATGGTCGATCCGCGACATCTTGCCGACATGCCCGTCGAGATAGGCCATGTTGCCGGAGCCGGAGTGGCGGTCCGGCGCGGGATAGGTGGTTTCGACCGCCGCCGTGCGCATCAGGGTCTCGGGAGCGCCCGAGAGGTCCTTGTCGTGCCCGTCGCCCAGGTAAACGGTGTTGACTTTTTTGAGCCGGGTCAGTTTGCTGCCGCTCCCCTTGCCGGGGCTGGCGGGGAAATTGTCCCCGAAATAATCGTAATTGTAAGCGTAGCCGAACTGCTTCCAGACGCCGCCGTTCGGGGAGCGCGTCGGGCATTGGAGCAACTTCACGCTCATGGTCGCCCCATCGTAACCGCCGCCCGCCGCATAGACCGCCATTCCCATATATCCCATCAGGTGATAAGCCCAGTTCCGGCTGTTGTAGGTCGATGCGGGAATCAAAAAATCCTGATAATCCCCGGTGTACTGAATGACGCCGCCGATCATTCCCTTGAGATTGGTGGCGCACGTGGTGCTTTTGGCCGAGTCCCGCGCCTTGTTGAGCGCGGGCAGAAGCATGGAGGCCAGGATAGCGATGATCGCAATCACAACCAATAGTTCGATCAGTGTGAATTTTTTCTTTCTCATGAAACGTCCTTTCCGTGGTTCCTGATCTTATTCAGACAATACAAGCGCGGCC
>JAVBSA010000701.1:0-5927 GCA_031556915.1 Victivallis sp. | reverse complement strand
GTTACCTGGCAAAAGGTTCGGAGACTTTTGCAAACCTATTGCTACGCAACCTTGATCGTTCCGACCGATGAGTGGGAATATCGCATCTGCCGTCCGGGCCGCCCCGACGAACGCCAGCGGTTTATTCTCGCGGCTCTCGGCCTTAATACCGGTTTGCTCCCGGTGAAAAAGCAACGCTTCAAACGGTAGATGTGAAAGCTTTGTTGTGCCACCACCCCCTCAAAAAGACCATTGAGTGCGGAAGTTGGGCTAAGGTTCCTTGCGCCGCCAGGCGCAAGAACCAGCCCCCGGAAAGGGGCATCCCCCGCCCCCCTCACTGCTCCACTGAAATTCCGGCGATCTGATTCGACCAGCTGTCTTTGGGAACCGGCGCTTTGAGTACGATCCGCAGCTAACGCACGTTCGCCGGAATCGGTTTCGCGTTGCGCATGACGTAGTGATCGAACTCCGATTGGCGCACCGGCTCGAATTTGAGCGGCAGCCGGGTGAACGTCCTGCCGTCCGACGAGCCTTCCAGTTCATAATAGTCATCCAGATTTTTGCCGCGGTGACTGGACCAGAAATAGACGTCGGCCTTCACTTCGCCGAACCGCGAATTGTCTCCGGCACGGATGGTTCCGACGGAATAGCGGCCATTGCCGGCTTTGCCGGCCGACAGCCTGAGCTCGTCAATCTTCAACCGGAACCGGCAGCCGCCGAAGTATTCCGCCTGGGAAGCATCGGTCGTGATGTATTCCGAAGTCGTATCGGGCAGAAAGCCGGCAAGCTGATTCTGCTGAACCAGGCTGAACAGCAGGGCCGTCGGTTTTTCCAGTTGGAACGGCTGCAACCGGCCGGCATGGACTGCTTCCAGCCGGCTGTTCGATTTCTTCACCTCGGCGATCATTTCATCATAAGGCCGGTCCGTGCCGTCCACCAATCCGAAATTGTGGCTTTCCCCCATGGGCAGACTGCGCATCATGACAGGCTGGTCGAAGAAAAGGAAGTAGCCGAAACCGATGCACAGCGCGTTCGCGGCCATCTGTTCGGTGTAATACCGGTAACCCAGGCCGCGGGAGAGCTGATCCCGGACGGTGCTGTCCGAGTTGTAGTAACGCAATCCCCGCTGGTCGCAGACGAAACTGTATTCGGTGATGAAAACCGGATTGTCCAGCTTCCGGAGCGCCGGCATCAATTGAGTCGACCAATGACCGAAGAGACTGTACTCGTTGAGCATGACCGCGTCGGTGAATTCCGCCGCCGCGTAGATCCATTCCGCGGCCTGGCCGCCGCAATGCGCCCCGCCGAACCACAGGTGGTCCGGGTCGTATTTCCGGAAGAGCTCCCGGACGATCCGGTGGTAATAACGCGAAGTTTCAGCGATGAAGTCCCCGGTATCCGCCGCCGGCAGCGAGATCTCCTGCCGGTTCGCCAGCATTGCTTCGCGGCCGCCGGAAACCTTGAACAATCCGGCGGCTTTCGCTTCGCCGTGACGGCGGATCAGGAAGTCGACCAGCGCCTGTTTCGAGGCGACCGCGGGTTCGGCGGCGGAAAGGCCGCTCACGTCGCGGGGTTCCCAGCCGTTTTCATTTTCCGTGGAATAAGCGATCAGCATCGGATCGTCTTTGCGCCGTTTCACCAGGGCGGCGACCTCCTTTTCCGCCGCGGCGGCGAATCCGGGATCGTAAATATCGATCCGGCGGCGCGGCAGCGTCTTGACAGTGCGGAACGTCCAGTCTTCGACGTAGGGGAGGTCGAAGGTTTCGCCCCATCCCCATTTCGCAGTCGAGTTGAATCCCCATGAAATCAGCCGTTTGCGGTTGACCTCCTTCGACTTTTCATAGTAACCCGGACCGTACTTCCGCTCCAGGTTGGCGGCGAGAAGGCTCACTTTGCGCCCGCCGGGCATGCCATCCGGGACGCGTTTCAAATCGGGCAGTTCGCGGAACCCGCGTGCGGCCCCGCCCGGTTCTTTCAACGGGGACGAGTAGCCGCCCTCGCGGTAACCGACCGCATCGCAGCCGATGACGAAGTAACGGTGCCCTTCGGGGGTGACCAGCCACCAGCGGCCGTCGATCTTTTTCTTGTAGAAGCGGCCGGTGGCTTCAAACTTTCCGGCGTCGAGCCGCCCGCCGAAACGGTCGAATTTCGCCGGATCGAATTCGGCGTCGCGGATCAGCGGCCATTCGCGGGCGGCGTCGGCGCGGAGCTGGTCGTCGGAGGTGACTTTGCCCGGCCACTCTTCGCCGATGAGCTGGCCGTAGCGGTCGACCGCAAGTTCGGGGGCGGCGGCGAGGAGCGTTCCCGTCAGGACAATGATTGCCGAAAAACCTTTTTTCATCGGGCGTTTTCCTTGGGTTCAATAGGCTTGGGTGATGTTGCTTTTGTGAACAACGGTGAATTTGTTGACCGGTTCCGATTTCAGTTCATTCCACCCCATCGGTTGAACATGGCCGTCGAAGAAGCCCGGATTGGCCCGGTCGCCGTGGCGCGTGATCGCGGCGAATTTGTTGTTGCCTGAATCCAGATAGGTGGTCGGTGAAAAATGGTAGCTGCCGTAGGTGAAATAGGCGGCGGAAGCGCCGGTTGCGGCCGCATCGATGAAAAAGACGGTTTTTGACGGTGATTTCACCAGGGCCGGCCGGAAACATGCCCTGCTTGAATCGTTGCTGTCGAAACTGACGGCATTTCCGAGAATTCCGCGGTCGGCGGTATAATTGCCGTCATATCCGGCGGAATACATGCCGTACGTTCCCCAGGCGGGATTCACTTTGTCCGCGGGGATGGGATCGCTCGGGCAAATCACGACGTTGCGCGGCAGGTAAGCGGGAAAGAACGGTTTTTCCGGATTCGCCCAGCAGCCGTAAGCATCCGCGTAAATCGCCGGGGTGTTGCCGAAATCGTCCGCATACAGCGTCATCGCGGTCAGCAGCTGTTTGGTGTTGTTGACGCAGTTGGAGGAACGTGCTTTTTCCCGCGCCTGGTTGAGCGCCGGCAGCAGCATCGCCGCGAGAATCGCAATGATCGCGATCACGACCAGAAGCTCTATTAGTGTAAAACGGGTTCTTTTCATGCCTGGACCTCCAATGTCATTGATTTTCGGGGTTGATAAATGCAAGTGCTGGCGCGTTTCACCAGCACGCTGGGGATAATTGTCTGTTGAGGCGGTATTTCGCCATAGCGGATCATTCCGTCGATGTAATGGACCGCGCGTGCGCCGATCTCTTCGGCGGGCTGGCGGACCGTCGTCAGCTGCGGTGTGACCAGCATGCAGAGATCGTCGTCGTTGAAGCCGATGATGGAGAAATCTTCGGGAACGCGCTTGCGGCCGTCGCGCACCGCGGCGATGGCGCCGGGAGCGAGTTCGTCCCACAGCAGCACCACAGCCGAGGGGGGATTGTAGACCGACATCAGCCGGTGCATGGCCGGATAAGCGTATAAATCGAGCCCCACATCGGCGGCTCTCATCTGGGAGAGGGTGTTGCCGAGTTCGGAGACGTACTCTTTGCGGAACGCAATCCCGTGGTCGGCGAGCGCCTGGCAATAGGCGCTGAACCGTTCGCCGATCGATTTGACCGTTTCGGTGAATTCGAGGTTGTTGATGATGAAACCGATCCGGACGTGGCCGAGCTCGATGAGGCAGGCGACCGCTTCGTACATCGCCCGGTAATTGTCGGTTGTCACCACCGGGATCGGGAGGTCTTCGAAACCATTGTCCACGCAGACCATCGGGATTTCGGCGGCGCAACGTTCCACCAGTTCGCGGTTTCCCATCATATAGGGCAGCAGGATGATGCCGTCCACCTTGTTGTTCCGGCTGCGGCGGAGGTATTCCGCTTCGCGCCCGGAGTCGTATCGCGTGGCGCACGCGATCAGGGAATATCCCAGGTTGGCGGCGGCCCGTTCCGCGCCGATCAGCGTCAGGTGGCCGATGGAATCCTGAAGGTTGGAACAGATGTAGGCGATCTGGCGCCCCCGGTCGCCGGGCTGCCGTGCCCGGCCGTGGGTTATGGTCACGAAGGTGCCTTTGCCCTGGATGGAGCGGATCACCCCGTCCCGTTTCATGGCGTCGAGTGCTTTGAGGACGGTCTGCCGGGTGACGCCGAAGCGTTCGGCGAGTTGCTGTTCGGTTGGAATCCGTTCGCCTGCGGCGAAGACGCCGGTGGCGATTTACTCCGACAGTTCCCGGTAGATTTCTTTATATTTGGGTTGTACGGACATATCCGGTCTCCTGTTGGGTTCTACTCTAATTATGGGTGAAAATGTGGTTGGAGCAAATAGGAAAGGAGATTTTTTTCGGAAAATCGGGGTAAGCGGGGAAAAGTTGTACATACAAGTGGGGAGGCGAAGCCGACCGGGTCCAGGGCCTTTCGGCCCTGGCGCGGTTTGCAAAGGGCGCGGAGCCCTTTGCCGGAGTTTGAGGCGGAGCCTCAAGTATTCTCGCGCGCCGGTGACGCTGAAAAAGGAAAATTTCGAAGAAATTTTCCGCCACCAGGCGGGCGACGGTCTGCTTTGACCGTCAGGTCAAACAGACCCCGACCCCTGTCAGGCTCCCACGATTCTTAAGGCGGTAACGTGTCCGATTTTACCACGCCACACGGGGATACCCTTCTTCCCAACATGCGCGAAGCGCGCTTCATACCGCGTCAGCGATGCTTCCTATTGCCGGAGGCAATGCTTCATCGCAAGGCGGGGGGAAGAATGAAGCGTGCCTTCGGCACATGAAGCATCGGAGATATGAAGCCCCGCTGCGCGGTATGAAGCGAAGCCTGGCGGCTTCATTTTTTTGCCGGAGGCAAAAAAGGCTCCGCCTCCCCTACTTGCATTTCTCTGGTTCCCGCGATACAGTAACTGCACGTCGTTTTTATGACGGAATTCATACCTTAACACGGAGAAAAAAGCATGAGAAAATTAGTCCTTCTTGCCGTCGCGGCAATGACGGCCGGAATCGTCTGGGCCGCCGAAGAACCATCCACCACGGTTTTGCCCGTCGAAGTCACCCCCCCGACCTTGCCCGCCGGAGCAATCCTCAAAGTCCAGTACCACTGGAACGCGGAGAAAGCACTCGATAAAGACTACCGCGCATTCGTCCATATCCGCAAAGAAGGCGATACCAAAATCATCGTCCAGGGCGATCACGGCCTGCCGAAAAATACCTCCAGCGCCGATTGGCAGGGGGAAGTCCAGTATGAAAAATCAATCAAACTGCCGGAAACCATCGCCGACGGCAAGTACAATATCGTAGTCGGATTCTGGGCCCAGGGCGCCGGCCGCGCCGAACTGAAAGCCGGAGATGGCGTGAAAGCGCTCGGCGGAAACGCTTATCTGGCCGGCTCCTTCACCGTCGACACCGCTGCCGTGACCCTCACAAAAGCCCTGGCCGCCAAGGTGACGCCGGAAACCGTCGCTCCCGGCGAACCGTTCAAAATCGAATTCGCCTGGGATGCAACCAAGCCTTATGACAAAAGCTACAATGTGTTCGTCCATGTCCGCGCCGAAAACAGCAAGGACAGCAAGCCTGTCTGCCAGTTTGATCACTCGTTGCCGGTGAACACTGCCACCGATGCCTGGAAAGGCGCGATCCGTTACGAGAAAACCGTCAAGATGCCGGCAAATACTCCGGACGGCAAATACCTTCTCATCGCCGGCCTGTGGGCCAAGGACACCCCCCGTCCGCAGCTGAGCTGGGGCGAAGGCGTCAAGCCGCTCGGAGGCAACAGCTACGTCTTGGGGACTGTCACGGTAGCGAAGATGTTGGGGTGGCGGAGCCGACCGGGTCCAGGGCCTTTCGGCCCTGGCGCGGATTCTCAAGGGCGCGGAGCCCTTGAGTGGAGTTTGAGGCAACGCCTCAAGTTGGCTCGCGCGCCGGGGACGTTAAACAAGCAAAAGTTCGAAGAATTTTTCCGCCACCAGGCGGGCGACGGTCTGCTTTGACCGTCAGGTCAAAC
>JAVBSA010000237.1:0-15183 GCA_031556915.1 Victivallis sp. | reverse complement strand
TTGACGGGAGCGGACGGTTTTGCACATCCCATGCTGGTCGCCCACTCCGCGCTGGCGGCGCGCATCGAGGGGAAGCGCTTCATCGGCCGCCGGAGTCTGGGTGGAAATCTTTATGCCCACCTCTTCAGTGACGGCAAGCGGAGCTGCGCGGCGGTGACGGGGAGCATCGAGGCGAAAATTCCCCGGCATATCCCGGCAAGTACGGAATTGTCCGGATTCGATCTCTACGGAAACCCCATGCCAACCCCCGTTGCGTATGAAGGGCGGATCGTCTATCTGGAAGGCGACGCCAATCATCCGTTTTTTCAAATTGCGGCAACGTCCAATTGATCAACAGAAAGGCGGTATTGAATGTCGGATACAGACTCGGTTTTCCATTTCTCACATCATAAACAGAAAGGATATGTTATGCGGCAACGGTCATTTACATTGATAGAACTTCTGGTCGTGATTGCAATCATTGCAATCCTGGCGTCAATGCTTCTCCCCGCGCTGAATCTGGCGCGGGAAAAAGGGAAACAAAGCAGTTGCATCAACAACCTCAAGCAGGTTTCCCTGGGAATGATCCTGTACGCGGATGACTGCGCCGGTTTTTTCCCATCCAAATTTTCCGGAACCACTTTATGGTATCAGTACTGGACATGCGCTTTATGGAAGGGCAACTACCTCGGCGGCACCTTTTCCACGGCCGGCGATGCGACCATGCCCTCCATTCTGGGCTGCCCCTCGCGCCGGACAAAGTTGAGCGCGATCAACCGCGACCAGGTCAGTTACGGGCTGAACACAACCCTCTCGCCGTGGGGCGACGGCACCGCGGAGGAAGAGGCCAAAACGCTTCAGAAAATATCTTCGGTCAGATCGCCGAGCCGGGTATTCATGCTCATAGAAACGATCCGTTCGGCGACGGCGGACCAGGGGAGCATGCAGGCCCGGGGAGTCTTCACCATCTGGTTCAGCGGAACAAATCCGACCTATTCCGGAGTTTTCGCACAGCACTCCAACCAGGGCTCGACCTCGTTTGTCGACGGGCATGTCCAGTCGCGGCAGTATCATACCTTGCTTCAGGACAGGCTTGACCGCACCTCCGCACCGTGGGGACTCAACTGACAAATGACATGTTGGCATCTCTCTCCCGACGGGAATGACGGCGCTTCCGGGACCGCCGAAGCTCCGTTCCGCACCCTGGAACGGGCTTTGGCCGCCAGCCGGACGGAATCGGGGCGGCCGCGTTCCATCCATCTGGCTCCGGGAATCTATCGCGTCGGCGGGGGCGCCGCTCTCGATTCCCGCGACGATTATTTGAGCATCATCGGCGCGGATCCCGCAAATACGGTGATAAGCGGCTCCTCTCCGCTCGAAGAATTGCACCGGCGGGAGTTGCCCGGCCAGGTGTGGGAGGTCGATCTGCCGGATTCCGCGCCGGTCGACCGGCTTTTGGCGGGGAATGAGCTTCTCCGCATGTGCCGCTTCCCGGAAGTGACCGATAAAAACGCCGTCTACGGGGTGTGGGAGCTGAGGGAAAACACCGGGGCCGATCCCCGGAACGATCCCCTGTCGCCGGAGAACCTCCGGCGCTACGCCGATCCGAGAGGAGCGTATCTGCACGGGTTGCACGACCGTTTATGGGGCGATATGCATTGGCAGGTCACCGGACGGAACGCCGACGGCTCCCTGCAGCTTCACGGCGGCTGGCAGAACAACCGCCCGAGCGGGATTCATCCGCGCTACCGTTACCTTGAGAATGTCCGGGAGGAGCTGCGCCACCCGGGAACATTCTGCCATTCTTCCCACGCAAAGCGCCTTTGGGTGATCTTTCCGGAAGAGCCCGATCAACTGTTTCAGGTGACGGCAACGCAGTTATTCGAACTGGAGCATTGCCGCGAGGTCTGCTTCCGCAATCTGCGTTTTTCTCATACGCGGCGCACATTTATGGAAAACCGGGAGCGGCTGCTCCGCAGCGATTGGACCTTGTTCCGCGGCGGAGCGTTGTGTTTGCGCAACTCAAAAGGATGCCGGATCGACAACTGCGACTTCGTGCATCTGGGAGGAAACGCCCTGATGTTCGACGGAGAGAACCGCAATCACGCCGTCGCAAGAAGCCTGTTTCATTCCATCGGGGGCAACGGAGTCCTCTTCGCCGGACGGCCGGAGGCGGTCCGTTCCCCGCTTTACGATTATGACGCCATACCCGACCGGGAGACACTGGATCGAACGCCCGGCCCGCGTTCCGATGATTTTCCCGCCGACTGCCGGGTCGCGGATTGTCTCTTCCATCATACCGGCAAAGAGGAAAAACAGACGGCTCCGGTACAGATTTCCATGAGCCGCTGCATCACGGTCGAGCACTGCACCATCTACCGGACGCCGCGCGCCGGAATCAATATCTCCGAAGGGACCTGGGGCGGGCATCTCATCACGCACTGCGATGTTTTCGACACGGTTTTGGAGACGGGGGACCACGGCAGCTTCAACAGCTGGGGCCGCGACCGCTTCTGGACAAGCGACCTGGAAACGGTGAACCGGCGGGCTGCGCTCGAGCCGGATCTGCCCTTTGCCGACGCAACCTTGCCGAACCGGCTGCATCACAATCGCTGGCGCTGCGACCACGGATGGGGAATCGATCTCGATGACGGTTCTTCCAACTACGTCATCACCGACAATCTGATTCTGGCGGGAGGACTCAAGCTGCGGGAAGGCTTCCGGCGGATCGTGCGCAACAACCTGATTCTCTCGGATACCTTGCACGCGCACTGCTGGTACGCGAACTCGGAGGATGAGTTTACCGGCAATCTCGTGTTCGGTCCATACCGTACGGCCCGCATGGAGCACTGGGGAAAACAGGTGGATTGCAATCTATTCGCCTGCGCCGGAGGATTTGCGTTTGAGGGTTGCGATCTTCATTCCTTTGAGTTTTTCCCGCTGTTCCGCGATCCGGCGGGGGGAGACTACACCATATTGAACCTTCCGGAGCAAAGTCCGTTCCGCAACTTCGATATGGAGGGCTTCGGAGTTGTGTCGCCCCGCTTGAAAGATCAATGTGAAACCGTGATATTTCCCCTTCCCCGCCAACAGTCGAACGGTACGGAGTCCGTTGAATTCCAATGGAATTCCCACCGCCTGCGGCAAATGGGAGCGGAGGAATATTCGGCGTACGGCGTTTCACGCGGAACACACGGCTGGATTGTCCTGGAGGATGGAGCCGGTTTGAAAACCGGCGATCTCATCACCCGGATCGGCCGGAGAGAGTTGGAGGTTTACCGGAATCAGAAGCACTTGACGCTGCCGCTACTGTAATGTCGGAACAATAACCCCATGCACGCGTTTTCATAAATCCCGCTGAAAATTGCGGGATTTGCGATTGACACAAAACGAAAACGGCGGTATACTTCATGATAACCATTCAAAATAAGGTGCTTTCATGAAGAAAATCATGGCGGCAGTAACGGCTTTGGCCGGAGTGCTGTATTTCGGGATTTTGTGGGTCAACAACCTGGTCAGCGCCGGGCGGTATCATGTTCTGCTGCTTCATGGCGAGCTGGCCGCGAGCGACCGGACTCCTTCGGGATTTTGGCCGGCTCTCGACTGGAGCATGATCGACCTTTCCACGATCACGACCTTCATTCCGTTCTTCGGATTTGCGCTGATTTCCTGGCGGCTGTGGCGGCCGGCCCCCTCCGGCGACGTGCCGTTTTTTGCCGGGTACGACCGGCTCAATATCGCGCTCGGCTTGCTCGGAACCATCTGGGGAATCATTCTGGTTGGATTTTATCCCTCCGACCAGGTTTCGATTGCAGCTTTGATGCGCTGCCTCCACACGGCGATGTTTTCGACGCTGGCCGCGGTGTTGTGGGTCATGGTGCTGCTGCCGACCGTCTTCGTGCCGCTGATGCGGTTCTGCGCGGGCGGTCCCGCGGAAGAGGAGGCCGGGCTCGATCAGCTGATCGACCGGATTTCGACCGGCCTCCATACGGCGGCGGAAGAACTTCGCGAAGGAACGAAAGGCGCGGCCGAATTCCGCACCGAGCTCGCCGGCGCCGTGGAATCGCTCCGCAAGGCCCGAGAAGCCGAAATCACCTGGCAGCGCAGCGCGGCCGACACCTTGAACGCGCTCGCGGAAACGGTTTGCAAGCTCGATGTCCACCAGCAAAAGCTGCTTGACGAAAACACCAGGCTCTCAGGCGAAAATACCGAGTTGAAGCGGAACCTGGCTGAAAGCGAAGAGGCGGTCGACCGGTTGAAACAGACCATCGGGCAAATCCGAAACGCGCTGGAGAAATAAATGGCCGCCCTCCCACCCAGAACCCGCGCCCGGTTGCTGCGGATGCTTCACGGAGAGGCCGCCGCCAGCACCGAAGAGCATGAATTGAACGCGATCTTCCTGCAGATCACCCTGGCGGTCATGCTGATTTTCATGATCACTTTCTTTCTTTTCATGGAGAAGACCGGCGGTGAAATCAGCCGCATCGACGAACTGAAATCCCAGGTGGAACTGGCCCGGCGGGAGAAACTTCTCCATGCCCTCGAACGTACGGCGGACCATTACCGGATCCGTTACGGGCTGCCGCTCTTCCTGAGGATCGATCCTGAGAGCGGAGCGAAAAGCTTCGACCTCTCCGGTGTGATCCGCGAGGGGGAATTCACCGGCGAAGAGAGCCCGCGCAACTCGTTCCGGACGGGAGGCCGCAACGCCTGGCTCGATTACGCCTCGCCCGCCAAACTCGCCGCCGAGTGGGAAAAACAAACCCTGCGCGAAGCGGGTGAAGAAGGCGGCCTCTCCAAAGCCGACCAACTTTGGCTCAAGGAACAAATCAACCGCGAATCCGCTCAAATAAAAAGAGAAATCATTGAAGTCCAAACGCTTGCGTCAGCAGTGCTGTTGGAATATTTTGCGGCGCACCCGGAAAAAATCTCCGACTCCGAAATCGGGAAGCTGCTTGCCCGGATCAATACCGAGCAGGACGCGGAGACGCGGCAGCTCCTGCTGGCCGAACTTGCGGGACGGCTCAAAGCGTTCATCCGCAAAGAATTGAACCGGATCAGCGATGTTCCGATGCTGGAGGAACTGCCATGAAATCATTATTATCGATTTTTCTTGCCGCGCTTGTCTTCTCGCCGCTCGCCGCCGCGCCGGTCGAGGAGGGCGAGAGCCGGAAGCTCCTCGACAGCCAGGCCGAACTCCTGTCGGCGCGGTTGCTTTTCGACGAAGCGCAGAAGCGCTGGTTCGCCGCCACGCTCCCCGCCGCCGACCCGCTCGCGGATGAAATGATGAAGAAGAGGAGCGAATGCGTCTCCCGCGCCGGGGCCGGGCAATTGATGCAGCCCTTTTATCTGGAGCTTCTGCAAACAGACTACAACGAAATGGCGGAGCGCACCCTTTCGCCATTCCGGGAAACGCTCCCGAAAGAAACCCTGGAACAGCTCCGCAAAGTCCCCCTTCCACAGCTGATGCGGAAGAGGGATCGGGATTTTTCCAAAGTTTTTTCCGACGCCCGGAAAAAAGTCTTCGAGATGCAGTTTCAAGAGATGGAACAGTACAGATATCCGACTGAGGCCGAGCTGGACAGCGACAACGACGAAGCCCTGACCGCCAAACTTCAGGCGCGTATGGCCAAAGGACGCCTGATCCCGTTCTGCGAAGAGATCACGGAGAATCTCGCCGATCGGGGAATTCCCCTCATCCTGAAGGAGGGCCGCCAACAGCAGCAGAAACAGCTTGCCTTTGCAACCCAGCTCCTGCCGAACCGGGGAATCTGGGACGCCAAAGCCGCGGAGGCGGATATCGAAAGAAAGTTGAACACCGAAATCAAAAGCTGGCTCGGGAAACAATACGCGCTTTTTCCGCGCTCCCGTGCGATCATTCAACAGCGTTCCACCCGGCTTCCGCAGGAATGGGTCATCGCGTTGCTTCCGCGAATCGTCCCGGCGCCGGATTACGGAACCGTTCTCGCCGAAAACCCGGCCGCCAACGCCGATCCCGCAAAAAGTTTACAGAACTACGCCGTCCGCGTCACGGACATGATGCTCGCCGCAGCGGAAAACCAGGCGGAAATTCCCGCCGCTCTCCGCGCCGGCATCCCCGAAGACGCCGGTGTCGGAAAGGCGCTCGAACGCCGCTTCGACGCCCTGAAACCGGCCTTGCAGAAGCAGCGCGACGCCTTCGCCCGGCAACAGCTGACGGAACAATTTCCGGCACTCCCTCTGCCCGCGCCTGAAGCGGTCGAGGCCTTCCGCAAGGATCCGGCGCAACCGCCGCCGCTCCCCGCCGGAGCAGACAATCCGGCACTGCTGGCGGAAACGCGAAAGCTTCTGGCCTCTTCCATGCTGGAACAGCTCAAGGCAGGAAATGCGGAACTGACCGCCCAGCTCGACGCCGTCGACGCGGAATACGACTCCGTCGTCGCCGAAATGGAAAAAACGCGCGACAACAACAATCCCTCCTGGCTGGCGCGCTGGTTCGGCGCCAAAGCCGGAGTCGATCTCGACGCCATCCGGCAAAGCTACACATCGCGCGTGCTTGCCGCACACAATAAAATCGCCGACCGGAAATATCCGGAGCTGTTCCCGCTGACCGTCACAGAAACCGACCTGCGGGCCCGGGCGATTTTACAACGGCTCAATTCCCCTGCCCAACCATCCGCGCAGAAACCGGAGACGCCTCCTGTCGAGCCCCCGCCCGCTCCCGTGACATTCCGGATCACCATCAGCGCGGACGGCAAAATGTTGTCCGTCCGCCTGAAAGGGAAACAGTTCAGCGCCTCCATGGATCCCGCCGTCCGGGAAGCCGACGAAAAACGCGTCATCGCGGAAGTCGCCGGGGAACTGGCAATTCTGAGCGCCGCCGCAACCCAAGGGAAACCCATCCCCCCGCCGCTGATCGTCAGCATCGAAGTCGGCAAAGGAGCCATCTACTACCACTTCGTCGCCGAACTGCGCGAAGCCCTGAAAGATGACGGAACGACCATCGAAGACGGCCTGAAACCGTGAAAATTGGCAAAAGACGCCGGTTGGTGATATATTTGAACAATTAAGCAATGATAAGGTGATTTTATGAAATATCTGCTGTGGTTGGTTCCGTTGTTTTTTCTTGCCGGTTGTACCCCGACGATGGTCGTCAACAATCAACGTTATTATGTCATGACGGAGACGGAGGAAAAGGAGATGCTGGAGCTGGCCCGGGCGATTCTGGTCAAATCCAAGCAGGTGACGACTCCCGCGGAAAAGATGTTCTTCAAGAGCAACGAGCCTGTGATGAAAATCGAATATACGGGAGACCGCACCGGTGTGGCGCGGGTCACCTGGACGACTTCAAACCGGATCATCGCCGTCATTTACAAGGGTGAATTCCTGACCCCCCAGATGGGGTGGGTGATCGAGACCCAGCCTTTGCTGCCGGAAACGCTTCGGTTCGAACCGCCGCGCCAGGCGAATCCCTGAGTGAAATGATATGAAACGGCAGCTGTTTGCGATTTCCGGGATGCACTGCGCTTCCTGCGCGGCGGCGGTGACGAAGGCGGTTTCCGCGTTGCCCGGAGTCGCGAATGTCTATGTCAATCTGGCGACGGACCGCCTTTCGCTCGAGAGCGATCTCCCGGCCGAAGTGATTGAAGAGGCGGTGAAGAAAGCGGGCTTTGAAGGCGCCGCACTGGAATCCGGCATCCAATCCTCTCAGTCACCCAAAGGGGAAACCAACCGGCTCGACACGGCCCGTTTTATCATCGCCGTTACCGCCGCGGCGCTCCTGGCTTCTATTTCGATGCGCGGAATGTTCCGGGTTGAAGTTGTTCTTCTCGCCGTCGTCGTCATTGCGGGATTCCGTTTTTACACGAGCGGGCTCAAGGCGCTGCTGCGCGGCGGCCCGAACATGGATACATTGATCGCGTTCGGCACGGGAAGTGCGATCGTGTATTCCTTCTTCCTTCTTTCGCGCGGGGAAACGGAACACCTCTATTTCGACGCGGCGGGAATGATCCTCGCGCTGGTCATGGTCGGCAAATATCTGGAAACACGCTCGCGCCGCCGCGCTTCCGGGGCGATCCGGGCGCTGTTGGAGCTGACGCCCGACGAGGCGCTGCTGATCACACCCCAGGGGACGGAAAAGAGCGTTCCCCTGGACATTCTGCGCGAGGGCGACCGGATCCGGATCCGTCCCGGCGACCGGATTCCGGTGGATGGCACGGTGATCGAGGGTGCGACCGCGGTGGATGAATCGATGCTCACCGGGGAGCCGATGCCGGTGGATAAATTCCCCGGCGACGCGGTGACCGGGGGGACGTTGAACCGGAACGGGGCGATTCTGATCCGGGCGACGCGGACGGGGAAGGAGACGGTTCTTGCCCGGATCATCGAGCTGGTGGACCGGGCGCAAAGTTCGCGGCCGCCGATTGCGCGGTTGGCGGACAAGGTTTCCGGTGTTTTCGTCTGGGGGGTCTTTTCCATTGCGGGAGTGACCTTTCTCGTCTGGCTGCTGCTGGGGGCGCCGTTTGCGACAGCGCTTGAATTCATGCTTTCGGTATTGGTGGTGGCGTGCCCCTGTGCGTTGGGGCTGGCGACTCCGATTGCGCTGGTGGCCGGGATCGGCCGCGGGGCGCGACAGGGGATCCTCTTTAAAAGCGGCGCGGCGCTGGAACAGGCGGGCAAGATCGCGCTGATTCTCTTCGACAAGACCGGAACGCTGACGGAGGGCCGCCCGGAGGTGGACAAAGTGTGGGCGGCGGATGGGGACAAAAATGCGCTTCTCGCGTTGACGGCGGCGGCGGAACGTCACTCGGAACATCCGCTGGGCGAAGCAACCGTGCGGGCGGCACAGGGTTTGCATTTGCCGGAGGCGAAGGATTTCATTTCCCGGTCCGGCTATGGAATTTCGGCGACTGTATCGGGAAAACCGTGCCTTTTCGGAACACGTCGTTACCTGGAGGAAGCCGGGGTGGACGTCCCGGAATTGGCGGCGGCGGATCTGCCGGAGGGCGGTTCGCGGATTTACGTTGCCGCCGATGGTATGATACGCGGGGCGATCAGCTTCGGCGACCGGGTAAAGCCGGAGGCGGCAAAAGTATTGGAATCGCTTCGCAATCGCGGTGTGGGCTGTGTGATGCTGACGGGTGACAACCGTTTGTCGGCGGAGCGGGTTGCGAAGGAGTTGGGGCTTGATGCATTCCGTGCGGGGTTATTACCGGGCGGCAAGGAGGAGGTGATCCGGGAGTTTCAGCGTACCGGGGTTGTGGCGATGGTGGGTGACGGGATCAATGATGCTCCGGCGCTGGCTCGTGCCGATGTGGGAATTGCGGTTGGTGCGGGTACGGGTGTGGCGTTGGAATCAGCCGACGTGGTTTTGCTGCGGGATGACTTGGGGTTGGTGGTGGAGTTGCTGGACTTGAGTGCGGCGACGATGCGGATTATCCGTCAGAATTTGTTCTGGGCGTTTTTCTACAATGTGCTGGCGATTCCGTTGGCGGCGGGGGTGTTTGTGACGTGGGGGTGGCACTTGTCGCCGGTGGTGGGGGCGATGGCGATGACGGCGAGTTCGCTGACGGTGGTGCTGAACGCGCTGCGATTGAATAAAAAAAAAATAAAAACCGCGAAGCGGCACAAAAGCCCCACCATCGTGGGGTCGCAGTCCAGCGGCGAAAGCGCTGGTCGCCCCCTGACGCCGCCGCAGGCGGCTTGGGGCGAAACGCAATCCGGAACATCCTTATCCGCATAAGCGCCGGCGCTTTTTTTGAGCATCGCGAGAAAAAAGTGACAGTGGCGCGTTGCAGCGGTTTGGAAATGCCGCCCCTGTGTGATATATTAACGCGTGCGGCCGCCGCAACGCGCTGCCGTCACCGCAAAAATCGCTGCGCTCATTATGCGGGACAGCGCTTATGCGGATAAGGATGTTACAGATTGCGTTTCGCCCCAAGCCGCCTGCGGCGGCGTCAGGGGGCGACAAGCGGTTTCGCCGCTGGACCACGACCCCACGATGGTGGGGCCTGGCGGCTGCGCCGCCTTTTTTGCCGCTTCGCGGTTTTTTATTTTTTTTATTTTTTATGAAACTGAATCGCTCACAACTCAGCTGGATCGGCTACGACATGGCCAACGCGGCGTTCGCACTCGTCGTGCGCACCGTCTACGCCCAGCTTTTCTTCAAAAACTTCGTCTACTCCGGAACCGACAGCGCTTTCTCCACCAGCCTTCTCGGCTACGTCAGCTCCGGCGCCGGAATCGCCGCCGGCATCCTGGCGCCATGGCTCGGCAGCATCGCCGACGCCAACAGCAGCCGCCTGAAATTCCTCGGCGGATTCCTGATCCTCGGCGTCGGCGCGACCCTCGGACTCTGCTTCGCCGGCAACGGCGACGAGACACTCATGCTGTCCTGCTACTTTCTCTCATTGCTCTCCTATATGGCCGGGAACTCCTTCTACGACGCGTTGCTGCCCAGCATCAGCAGCAAAGGCGGAAGCGACCGGCTCTCCGCCCTCTCATACGCTTGGGGATATGTGGGCGGAGTCATCCCCTTTGTCATCTGCCTGGTCATCTCGCTCTGCCTCAAGGATTCCCCCGTTGCCGGAGCCAGAATCGCCTTCATCATCACCGCATTGTGGTGGGGAATCCTCTCGATCCCCATGTTCCGGAACGTCCGGGAAAAACGGATCGAAGGCGCCGAAAAAATCCAGGCGCTCGACGGATTCCGCAAACTCTGGGAAACCGCCAAAGAAGTCAAAAAACACCGCAACGCGGCACTGTACCTGGTTGCCTACTTTCTCTACATCGACGGCGTCGGCACCATCCTCATCATGGCGACCGCCATCAGCCAGGATATCGGAATCCCGCAGAACTGGCTGCTGATCACCATTCTGCTGCTGCAATTCCTGGGATTCCCCTTCACCATCCTCTACGGAGTCCTCTCCAACCGCTTCGGCGCACGCAAAATGCTTTATTGCGCGATCACAGTCTATACGCTCATCGCGCTCCTGGTCGGGGCCATCCCCTTCTTCGGAAACCAGACGGTCAAACTGGTTCTTTTCTCGGTGGCGGCGTTCCTGATCTCCACGTCGCAGGGCGGAATCCAGTCGCTGAGCCGGTCGTTCTTCAACCGGCTGATCCCCAAAGGACAGGCGGCCCAGTTCTTCGGGTTCTACAATATTTTCGGGAAATTCACCACGATTCTCGGGCCGCTGCTGGTGGGTCTCGCGGTCTGGCTCTTCAACGACAGCTGCTTCGGAATCGCGATGCTCGCGGTGCCTTTCGCACTGGGCGGCTTCCTCCTGACCAAAGTGAGGACGCCGAAAAATGGTTGAATATGTCATCAAACGCATTCTGCTCGCCGCATTCACGCTGCTGGCGATCCTGCTGGTGAGCTATGTCCTGCTGCGGCTGGCTCCCGGCGACCCGACCAAGAGCAGTCTTTTCGGCAACGACGGAGCGGGCAGCAGCCTCGATGCAACACGGGCGGAATTTGCCGTAAACAAAACGATGCGGGAAAAACTCAATCTCGACCGGCCGATTCTGGTGGGGTTCGCGCTCTGGCTGAAGGATGTGGTGGTTCACGGTGATTTCGGCACTTCCGCATCGGTCGATCAGGGGAAACCGGTGACGGAACTGATTTTCGAGCGGTTGCCGGTCACGTTGTCGTTGAATATCTGGGCGGTATTGTTCACCTATCTTTTTGCGATTCCGCTGGGGGTATATGCGGCGATTCATGCCGATACCTTTTTCGACAAGAGTTCGGCTTTTATGCTTTTTCTGCTTTACTCTCTGCCGGTGATGTGGGTGGGTTTGCTGTTGCAATCGCTTTTCTGCGAGGGTGGCCAGTGGCCGCTTTTTCCCTTGAAGGGTTTGACGCCGCCCAATGCGGAACAGCTTTCGACCTGGGGTTACCAATGGGAGCTGCTGCGTCATTATGCGTTGCCGGTGTTGTGTTTGACTTACGGGAATTTCGCGGGTCTCTCGCGCTATGCCCGGAACGGAATGCTGGAGGTAATTCATGCCGACTATATCCGAACAGCACGTGCCAAGGGGGTTCCCGAGCACTGGGTGATCTGGCGGCATGGGTTCCGCAATGCGTTGATTACGTTGATCACGCTGTTCGGCGGGTTGCTGCCGTCGTTGGTGGCGGGGAGTCTGCTGGTGGAATACATCTTCAATATTCCGGGGATGGGTACGTTATCGCTGCTGGCGTTGTCGAGCCGGGATTACCCGTTGCAGATGGCGTTGTTTGCGTTTTCGGGGATGCTGACGTTGGGCGGGGTGTTTTTGGCGGATATGCTGTACCTGGCGGCGGACCCGCGCATTAAGTTGCAGCGCTAAAAAAAGAAAAAAAAACCGCCGAAGGCGGCACAAAAGCCCCACCATCGTGGGGTCGTGGTCCAGCGGCGAAACCGCTGGTCGCTCCCTCGGGGAGCGAAACGGTAGCCGCGAAGCGGCGTATCTTTACCATCCTTATCCGCATAAGCGCTGTCCCGCAAAATAAGCGAAGCGCATTTTGCGGTGACGATAGCGCGTTGCGGCGGGCGCGTGACTACAGCATCTTTTCTTTGTGCAACACGGGAGCCTCGAACATGCTTTCCAACATCCTGATCTTCAGCTTTCTGCTCATTCCCCCGGCGATCCTCTTCGCCATCCCCCGCACGCGCCGGATGACCGGCTCCTGGCTCACCGCCTGGAAAACCGTCCCTCTCGGCTGCATGACCATGCTCCTCGTACCAGCGGCGTTTTTTGGGGCATGGGAACTACTCTCCGATTTCCAAAGTCCCGCAGACTATTCCACGGTAAGGCACTGGTTCAACACCGGCGGCCTGCTGCTCGGCCTGGCACTGGGAACGTGGCTGACCGTTTTCCTCGCCCGGAAAATATGGTGCAGATATCACGCCGAAGGCAAACGCTCCTTTGTCGCGTTCGTACCGGTCTTTCTATATTTCGTCGGCGGCGCAATGGCGATCGTGGTCATCTGCTTCTTCCTGCCTGCCGAGGCGGAATGGGGCACCTTCAGGTTGCCGAAGGAAACTGGATTCACGTTGGAACAAAAGCATATCCACCTGTTTCTGGCAGAGTACGATTACCGCATCCGCTTTCAAAATAACACATATCGCAAACTGCATATCAATGCAGGAGGTCATACATATTTCAATGTATACCGCTTGAAAGGAAACCGCTTTTGCCTCTCCGATAAAGATTGCTCCTATCTTGTTGAACCGCAAACCCAAACAGTGTGGCGTCTCTCTCCCGACCTGAAATATATGGCTCCGGCTCCGACGGAAGCGTGCAATAACTGGGGGTGGAGCACCGAAGAAGACGGCAGCATGGTTTTCCATCACAACAAACAGGAAGTGCAAGTAATTCCCGTTCCGGACGATCTCAAGGAAAAAGTTTATTACGGCTGCATCACGACTCAGTTTACTCCCGCGGAGGAGTCCCCGGAACAATTGATCGAAAGCCGATGGTAAGAAAGATCCGGGCTCCCCGGAGGCAGCAACGCGCCACTGTCACTTTTTTGTTGCTTCGCGCCAAAAAAGCGCCGGCGCTTTTGCTGATCGGAAGGTTAAGATACGCCGCTTCGCGGCTACCGTTTCGCTCCCTGACCGGCTACAGCCGGTCTTTGGGGGAGCGACCAGCGCATTTCGCGCGCTGGACTGCGACCCCACGATGGTGGGGCTGAGCGGCTGCGCCGCTTTTCTTTGCCGCTTCGCGGAATTTTTTCTTTTTTCTACTCGGCAAAGTGCTTGCGCACTTCTTCAAGGTTTTCCTTCGTCACCAGCATGTAGCGGATATCGAACGCCTTGAGCCTCTCTTTGGGAGCCGTGACATCATAACGCGCTTCCGGATTTGAAATCACCACGGCGGCGATCTTCCCCTCCTGAATCAAATTGACCAACCCGGGAACCGGGCCGGAAGGCAAACCGAGCAATAACAGGACCGGAGCATTTTCACGCTTGAACAACTCCAGCTTATCCAGCTCCGTCGGCAACCCGATCGTGGAAACGATAATACCCGCCTCAGGGTGCTTGTTGATCGCGTCATCGAAATCCGCCGCACTCATCGCCATATAAAGCGGCATCGGCAATTCTTCGTAGTTTTCATTCAGCCGGATCGTATCGAGCAAAACATCGCTGCTGCCGTACCCCTCGATCAACGCATAGGCCAGCTGCTTGATATTGTCATTCTCCTGAAATCCCGGATCGGCCAGCAGAAGAACCTGCTTGTCCGGACGAATTTCCTTCAGAAAAACACCGGCACGATAGCCCTGGGAGGCATAAAAAGCCATTTCATTGGCCAACAGTCCGTCACGGCCGCCGAATTGACCTCCCCAGATCATCACCGTTCCGGAAAGCACCAGAATCGAAAACGACACCGATGCGATACAGAACAGAAACGCCAGAAGCGTTTTTACGAAATTTGGCATCCTCTTTCCTCAAATTCCTTTACTTTTTTCAAGAAAAGCTCCTCTTTCTTTTCCCGAATCACGTCTGTCGCGGCCATCAACAAAAATACCGCCGGAAAGGGTGCGCACACTCTTGCCGACGGTACTCTCGATCCGTTTCCCGCTCGCGCGGGAAACCAGGCAGTATTCCTCAGTTGGAGAAGTGCGCCTTGAACTGTTCCGCATTGTCCTTGTTGACCAGCACGTAACGGATGTCGAACGCCTTCATCGGATCGGACGGGGCGGAGACATCATACTTGGCCTGCGGATTCGAGATAATCAGACCGCTGATGTTGCCGTCGTTCAACGCCTTCTGGAGACCGGGAACCGGACCGGAGGGCAGACCCATCAGGAAGAGCTTCTTCTTACCCATGAACTTGAGGTTCCGGGCATCCTGCGGCAAACCGATGGTGGAGACGACGATGTCGCAATCGCCATGCTTGTCGACCATTTCGTCGAATTCTTTCGCCTTCATCATCATATAGAGCGGCATCGGAGCATCTTCCTGCATGCCGGGCACCTGAACGGTGTCCATGATCACTTCGCCGCCGTAGCCATCCTTCAGGGCATTGGCCAGACGCTTGATATTGTCGTTGTTCTCAAAACCGGGGTCGGCAACCAGAAGAATCTTCTTGCCGGGGTCGGTCTGCTTGAGAAAGGCGCCCGTCTTGGTTCCCTGGGAGGCATAGAAAGCCAGCTCGTTCTGCAGAAGGCTGTCGCGGCCGCCGCCGAAGACACCCCATTCGCGGAGCAGCATACCGGCTCCGATCACAACCACGACGAACAGA